>CALKMO010000317.1 GCA_937991785.1 uncultured bacterium
AGCAGCGGGTTGACCACGAACAGCAGGAGGAAGAAAACGGCGAAGGTGAGTATGGGGATCAAAGTGCTCGTAGGGTAAACATGGAAATAGTTGCAGGACAGGAGCGTGGCAAAGGATTGAGCGGTGCACAACACGATCGCCGTAACGAAAGCCAGCCATCCGATCCTGAGCGTTCCGGCCCCGCCGCCTGCCGGACCTGCCGCCGGGCGGGCCGCCCCTCCGGCTCCGCCCGAAGCCGCATTCCCGGCATCGCCGCCTGCAAAGGCGGGAGCGCCCGCATCCGCCGTCCCGGGCGCCGCGCCGCCGGCAGCCTCGCCGCGGACCTCCCCGCGATTCCCCATCCCCTTTTCGTCCTTCTGCGGATCCGCCACCTGGATTACCTCAATAAGCAAGCGTAGTGGTGGACTTCGCGATCAGCGCCACGCCGATCGAACCCATCGAAATCAGGCCGAGGCCGCAGGCGAAACCTGCCAGCATCACCGGCGCGTACTTCCGCCACTTCTCCCGGCCGAATTTCCGTTCGAAGTAGAAGCGCCCAAGGAGGGCCCCGATCAGTTCGGTCAACACCCCTCCGGGCATCTGGTGTCCCAACCCGCGCACCAAGCCATAGATCAGGAACGTAGGCATGCCGAAAAGGCTGAGCAAGATGAAAGACGTCAGCCCCCCGCCGAAGCCGAGCGCTATTATCGAAGGATTGATGGACTCCATGAAGCGGGAGCTGCCCTCCATGGTGGCCGAGATGGTGAGGCAGGAGTTCATGGCGTTAAGGTGCCACATCTGCTGGGCGAAAGGATAGGCGTCCGAGGGGACAGGGGCCAGTCGCCATATCACTTCCGCGAACAGGAACGAGCACACGATCACAACAGGTATCGTCACCAATTCCGTCTTTATGATGCTCGTAAGCTTCGTCCCGGTAAGCTCGACCACCCTGAAGAACTGCACGGCCGTGCCGTAGTCATGGATCGGTATGGGCGCGAACCATATGGCCGCTCCCTTGTAGCCGCTCAGGATGAAGGCAGCCTCCCTTACTAGCGGGATGGCTACGGCCTGGCCCACCATTCCTTCGAGCTTCGCCGTGGTGTAGGATATGAGCGGGGTATATATAAACGCGTAAGGCAGGAAGAAGAACCATGGGAATCCATCCACAAGCCATGTGCTGATGCCTATGTAGCTGGCCGTCGAGAAGAAATATATCGCTATGGAGATAAGGATGTCTATGTCGCCCCGCTCGCGGTAGTTGACGCGGAGCTGCCGCCATATTTCTCGGAGGCTCCGCGGAGGTTCCTCCTCCCCAGGGACGGGGAGCATCGCCGTCTCCTTCCTTTTCGCGAAAAGCGGCTTTAGAACGGTATAGAAGCTGACGGCGGCGATGGAGAGCGTAATGCCCACGCCGAAGGACAGGTAGAAATCTATCGTGTTGCTGTACACCGTGTCTACGACCTTCATCCCTTCGCGCCACGTGGGCAACAGTCCGTACTTATGGAGGACAAATGGGTTGACCAGAAACATTATGAGGAGTCCGACGGCGCCGCCGACTATGGCCCAGAAAGGCAAGACCATCCCTATCAGAACCAGTCCGAGGTCGAAGACCAGGTTGACCGGCGCGGCTGGCAGTATGCGCTCGGTGGCGCTCATCAGGTCCAACCATGGGATGGGAATGATCTGAAGCGGGTGCGCCAGGAAGGCACCCGTGAGCGAGGGCACTCCGACGTACACGAGCCCGAACATCAATCCGATCAGGCCGCCGATCGAAAAGCATCGCCATCGCCATCGCTGGGCGGGATCCTGGGAACCGGCCAGGGCCATTATCCCCTGCGCGCCGACGGGCGCCATCGGGAAGGGGAGCTTTTCCACGCGCGAGGTGAGCCTGTAGAGCGCGTAGCCGAGTCCGAAACGATCTATGCGTTGAATTACCAGCATGCAGGAGACCATCGCCAGGGGAGCCAGCCAGTGCTTGTTGAAGAAAGTCCGACCGGTCTCCTTCAGGATGTGGCGCGACGGGGCCACCCATGAAGGTATCTGATCGGCTATCCCTTCCGAAATAGCGGCAGGCGATTGCACGAAGTACTGGTTCCAGAGGAATCCCTGGAAGGGCGAGGCCAGGGCGATGCCAGCCATGTAGTAGAGAACGTACACTTCCTGTTGGCGCAGGCTCTTAAGAGACCTCTTGGCGACCTCGGCGAACAGTATGACCGTCACCCACTGGGCGGCGGATCCCAACCCTCCGCCCATCACGAGGCTCAAGTACATCGAGCCGGGGAGCATGAATATCCCGAGGAACAACGCTCCGATGACGGTCTTCCATCCGAAACCGTCCTCGAAGCGGTCCGGGATCTTCATCATGTCCCGGTATTCTTGGATTTCCTTATCCTGGCCAAGCGCCACCGATCGAATGCCTCCGCCGGTCTTCCGCCGAATCCCCCGCTCAGACCGCCCCCTCCGCCGCCGTCCCGAACAGCTCTACGCCCTTGCGGTAGAACGCCTCTTGGTTGGCCTCCGATTGCGACCGCCAGACAAGCAGCCGCCTGCGCAACCCTTCGAGGAACGGCTGGTTGACCGCTATCCAATGGGACCGATCGCCGTTGAGCCTGCGCAGGCGCAATCCTATCATGTGGCGCCTGACGCGCTCGTTGTAGTACGCCTCCAGCTCCATATCCTGTATTACGGCCAGATCGAACGGGATCGGAGAGATCCTGTACTTCATCCTGTAGATCGGTATCCCGTCCGCGCGCCGCGCCACGCTGTAGTCTCCGCCCTGCGCCAGGAATTTCCCGGTCGAGGCCTCCGTGTTCTGGTCTATGTAATCCTTCAAAAAGGCGCAGGCGCCCAGCACGCGCTTCTCGTCGTAGCTGAACGGGAAGTCCAGCCGTATCTCGTCCCCCTCGGGCGCAGCCAGCGACCATTTCGCCTGGCCCGACGGTACCGCCGCCCGCGTTGCCATCCAGGCCGGATAGGCGGTGGATATCAGCACCGTGCCGATAGCGATGAAGATGACCAGCACTACGCTCAGGGACGAATAGTTCATGTTCAGGCCGGGCAACAGGTTGAAGTAGGTTATGAGCTTCCCGAGCGCTTGGGCTATCAGATAGCCGGCTACCGACCCGATCATCCCGAATACGACGGCCTCGGCCAGGAAAAAGACGAACACGTGCGTCGGGTTCAGACCGATTGCGTTGTATATGGCGACCTCCTTCTTGCGCTCCATGACGGCGCCGAGCATCGTGTTCAATATAATGGTAGCCGCCAGAACCAGTGGCACGATGACGCGCATGGCTCCCCCAACCGACGTGCCCGCGCTGGTGGCGATAGCGTACAGGCCCGGAGCGATCGGCGGCAAGCCCTCGCCTTGCGAAACCGGATTGGTGAGCCCGACATAGGCCCGCGTCCGATGGAATCGTATCAGGCGGTTCGCCTCCCGCCAAGCAGCGGCCGAATCGGGATACTTGGCCGCTATCGTCCTCCAAGCGCCCTCCCCTGTCAGCGACAGCGCGAAATCGGCGTTAACCAGGACCACATGCCTGGGTTGGAGCGGCTGGCCGCCGGGAGGCGGGCCGGAAACGTCCATCTCCGCCATCTTCTCCTCGGCCTGCGCCTGCGCGGCCATGGCCGGAGTCTGCTCGAAGGGCAGGAGCGGTATGCCGGCGATATCTCTTATCGCCTCGAACCTGTCGTCGTCCAGCAGGCCGATCAATTCTAGTTCGATCCCGCGGATTATCAGCTTCTTCCCGCGGAAGTTATCGGGCGTTATGCCCAAGAAGGCGGCCGTCTCGCGGGTCAACATCGCCTCTCTGGCGCCGGAACCTGAAAACCATCGTCTCGGCTCCGTAACCACCGGCATCTTCTCGATGAATCCGTCTTCCTCTGGTTCCAGCCCGAGCAGCACTTTAGCATGGAGCGCCTTTTCTGTGCCGGAAAGCCTGACGGTGTACGGCAGGTAGCCGCCGTGCTGGTCCAATCTCTGGGCCCAAACCCTGCCGACCGTCCTGCCTCCTCCGGATTCGATGTTGGACCTCAGCATTTCCACCGGCGAGCGTATCTCCATGAGCCCAGGTCTCATATATAGGAATCCGTCGTAGGGATAAACCTCCTTGAGCCGGGCCTGCGCCGGCTCGAGGTGCTGCCTGACGCTCATCACCGACAGCATCGTGAAGGTCACCAGGACAACCGTGGCGCAGGTGAGCGAGGTGCGTATCCGCCTGCGCCTCATGTTGTTGACTCCGACCGAGAATGCCACTCCGCCCAACCGCCACCTCGGCGGTTCGGCGGATTCGGCCTGCTGCATCTCCTCCACGGCACGCCCCATCTCCGAGTGGAACTGCACGCATAGTATCCCGCTCACGAACAGCGCCAGGCCCAGCATCACGAATGCGATTATCACCACCAGCGGCGTCCGCGATATCTGGAAGGCCGGGTGCAGAAGGGCCAGCCCGGCGACCATTGCGGCGAAGATGCCCATGAACAGCCCTATCCGCGCGTTGACCGTCGTCCATGGAGAAAGGAGCTCCATGAGGAAATAGCAGAACGGAATCACCAGGAGCATGAACGCCACCACGGCCTTGATCATATCGTTCGTGATGCCCAGAGTGCCCTTGTACGAGCGATGCTCCAACCCGGCTGCCTCCCCAGCGAGCGCCAGGAACCTCCCGTTTGCGCCGGCGGCCCTCGCCGCCTTCGCCTCGTCCAGCAGCCGCTTCACCTCCGCGGCGGCCTCTTCCGAGGCATGGTCGGACACGTCCTTGTCCTTAAGCAATTTCTGCCTGTGCGAGGTCAGCAGGTATGAATCGAGGGCCGCGCGAAACGGAATCGGCCCGAGGTCGCTGTCCGGCAGGATGCCGTATCCGATGGGCTTCTTTTCATCGGAGTTCAGCAAAAGGCCGCTGCCGAAACGCAGCTTGAACGGAATGTCGGGCTCCATGAACACGCAGGCCGTGCCGTCCGAACCGGACGGGATCCTCTTCTTCGAAGTAACGGGTCGGACGTTAGATGCGGCATAGTACATAGGCACGCTTTCCTGCGTCGCGTCTATCACGTCCACCTCGGCAACAGGCGCCATCGTGGCGGGGTCGTACAGCCCGACAAGGTCGTATTTGACGCAGTCGAAAGCCGTAACGATCCTGGTGGTCCATCCCCTGATGCGGTTGATTGTGGATGCGAACCTGGTTTCCCCCCGGCCGAAGTCCACGGCGTTTATCACGCGCTCGAAACCCGGGTCATATCGGAATCCCTGGGTCGGCACCGAGACGGATACGGCCGCGCCGCGGATCACGGCTTCTCCGCGCGCGTCTGTCATGAGCGTCGCCTGGGAAGACACGTGCCCCGTCCAGCCTCCGATCGAGCGAATTCCGGTGGATATGTGCACGATCGCGAGGCAATCCCCGAGCCTCTCCTCCGGCACGGTCGTGGCGAAGGGGTCTATGCGGCGCATCTCTATGCCGACCGCGGACTCCCACTCAGGATCGGCGCTCTTGTTGTACCAGTCGGCAAGCTCCGGGTGGGCCGCCAGGACCGGCAGGTATTTCTCAAGGAACTCGAATATCCCCCTTGCGTTCCCTTCATGCACGCGGCCTAGCGTATCGTGCGGCGTGAACTCGTACTGGCGCAAATCCTCGGTAACGGCCACCGCGGCGCCCGGCGCCCTGAAAACGTGAGCCACGCTCGATGCCAGCGGAATCGCCGCCCCCAAATGGCACTCGAGCGGCAGCCCGTTCTTCCTGCGCATCGTGTCTTCCAGGCGGTCGGTCATGCCGATCTGCCCGCAAAGGTCTCTCGAAAGCTCGACGGAGTGCGCGGCGAAGCGCGACATCCCGTCGGCCCACTTTTTCTGGTCGGGCAGGTCCGACCCCTGGTAAAAAAAACCAACCTTATCGTTTCCGAACGAAAGGTCGATCGGGGTGTACAAGACGGACGTTTTCCCGGCAAGCACTGTCCTGAGATACGAGTTCTTCTCGATCCTAGCCATCCTTTGTCTCACGAGCTCGGCATTTTCGGCGGCCTTTGCCGCCAGATCCTTAAATAAAGCGTTGAGCTTGGCGCGTTCGGTTTCTTTCAGATCCTTCACAGATACCCGCTGCCCGAACCGCCGGAACAACCCCAGCAGACGGACGATCCATTCTTTCTCCTCGGCTATGGCCTTCTCTTCCGCCTCCAGCCTTTCCTTCTCTTCCCGCCTTATCCGCGGATCTTTCATCCGAAAATATATAGCTGTCAGCCGCCGCCGATGTTCATTGAGTAGCATCGTCAGCCGCTTCTGAACCGGGTCTTTCGACGAGAAGGACTTGCCGGCGACGGTATCCTTGCCGGTCCTGAGCCGCTCTATATTTTCGTCGGATACGTCCTCGTAGATTCGCCTTATCGCCTCCTCGCGGTCAAGCTCCATCTCCCAGTATCTTTTCTCTTGGGCCAGCAATTCCTGCGGGGCGAATGCGTACCAACAGTATTCGCGCTCGCCCATCAGGGCGTTGCAGTGCGCATTGACCGCGGAGAATACTATGGTGCGCGCCGGACGATTCTTGAGCGAAGCGTCGAGGAGCCTGAGCAGCATGACGAGATTCAGGGCCGACTGTGCCCCCGGAGCCGCATCGGGAACGACCGACTCGCAATCCATGTACGTCTGTATATGCACGACCTCGTTCGGGAACGCCGATCCTGGCACCGCCGTCCACAAGGCCTTCATCTTGGCATTCCGCCATAAAGATCGTCCTTCCTGTTCTATCCTGATGCGGGTGCCCCCGCCGCGGCATGCCGCGCGCAGTCTGTCCGCGTCGGAGCGCGAGGCGAGGTAGCGGGGAACGTTCAGCGGCGCGTTGACGATCTTCTGCGCGGCCTCATGGCGCGACATCTCCTCCGGCTCGAGAAATATCGCGATCCGAGCGCCGAGCGCCACGGCGTGCAGCCAGCGGTTTTGGCAGCGGAATTCCATGAGCGCGGCCGAGCCGGACATGTCCGCGCCTTCCATCTCCGGCGGCATGCCGGTTCCTGCATAGACCAGCCGTCCCTCCCATCTCCCGCCGGGCAGATTGCAGGGTTCGACCATGTTGGGCAGCAGCGAGTGCAACCTTACGCTCGAACCGTCCGGCAGGATCATCCGCGCAGGCGCCGGAACGTAGACCGGCGAATCGAATTCGATCTCGCCGTGCGGCTGGCCGGTGGCGGCGAAAAGCCCGGCTATCCAACTCTCGATCCTTTGATTGTCATCGCTCCCGGCTCTCCTGGAGGGGAACTTCTCTATAATGTGCCGCGCCGCCTCCAGCGGATCCTTGGCTGCAAGGTCTCCGAGCTTCATCTCCCCCGACGGTTCGCCGTCGGCCGCCTCCGCTCCGAAAAGAACGGGCCTGACGGTGGACAAAGCGAAGATCGCAAGGGCGATCGCCGCCGCAGGTTTCGCCGCGGCCATCGCGTGCGCCCGGAACGCCGCGATAGGGGCCGAAATCCCTCGCGCAGCCTGACCGAGCGGAAAGCGGCACGCCGCCGGATACGGCGCGGGACCGCCAAGCAATAGGGATGGCTCGACATCGCTACGAATCACCCCGTCACTCCTCCTGTCCGTCTATGCTGCCGACGGTTATCTGCAGGTTCTCGCGCAATTCCACGCGTTCTATCTTGCCGTCCCTTATCCACACCACCCTGTCGCAGATGTTCAGCATCTTGTGATCGTGGGTGGCCGAGACCACCGTCACGTTCAGCGTCCGGCTTAGTTCCTTCAGCAGGTCTATTATGGCCTTGCCGGTGTGAAGGTCCAGGTTGGCCGTCGGTTCGTCGGCAAGCACTATGGCGGGGTCGTTCGCCATCGCCCGCGCTATCGCCACGCGCTGCTGCTGGCCGCCGGACATCCGCGCCGGTCTGTGGAAGATTCGATCCCCCAGGCCGACGCGCCTCAATATCGCCACCGCCTTGTCCCTCGCCTCGTCGGGGTCCACGTTCGCGAAGAGCATCGGCATCATGACGTTTTCCAGCGCCGTCAGGGCCGGGAGGAGGTTGAACGACTGGAAGATGTACCCGATCTTCCGGCAACGAAGCCAGGCCAGCTCGTAGGCGTCCAGTTGCGCGACGTCCACCTCGTCTATGAAGACCATTCCCCTGGTAGGCTTGTCCAGCCCGCCGATCATGTTGAACAGCGTGGTCTTTCCCGATCCGGACGGGCCCATGATGGCAAGGTACTCGCCGCGATATACGTCCAGGTCCACCCCCTGGAGGGCCCTGACGATCTCGCCCCCCATCATGTATTCCTTGTGGACCCCCACCGCGCGCGCCACCATGTCCCGCCCTAGTGGACCGCCGGCGGCGGTCCCGCCGGGCGCTGCGGCAACGGCCCCGCCCGCTCCAGCTCCATCCGCCATCACGCCTCTTTTTCCCGCGGCATCCATGCCCACGACCCCGCCGGACATCTTTCTCAGTGGAACCCCCGGGAAGGCGGCTCCCGGTGATCCCGACCCATCATTCCCCCGGCCTGCGGATCGGCGCGATTCCGCATCGGCCGGAGCGCAATATAGTTCCAGTCCTAAGACAGCCCCGGGCTTGTCGGCCCGCTGCCCGGGCCCGACCAGGCATCGCTAGGCGTCGCGCGCGACCGGGCCGCCTTTCCTTTCGCTTCTTTATTCCTCAACCCTCAGCGCCTCCACAGGCCGCATCCGCGCCGCAACGAGCGCCGGGTATCCCGCCCCGACGACCGACAGCATGATGCCGGCCGCGAAGGACCAGCCGGCCATTTCCAAAGATTCCATCAGCGGAAAATATTCCGCCGCGTAACGCCCAAATTGATGCCACGCCCCGCTCAAGGCCACAAGGCTGCCAAGGATTATTCCGAACACGGTCCCGATCATCCCGAGGAACGCCGACTCGAGCAGGAAGAGTTTCACCACCAGGCCGTCCTCCGCGCCAAGGCACTTCATTGTGCCGATCTCCCGGAAGCGTTCCGTCACAGACATGAGCATCGCGTTGGCTATGCCGACGGCGCACGTCAAAAGGGCCATACCGATGAGCCACTTGTCCATTGGGTTGCCCAGCAGCGTGGCCTGGATGCTGACTCCCGCCCGCCTGAGCAACAGGTTGACATCCGGATCGTTCGCCTCCGCCATGCGGAAATACAACCCATTGGTAAAACCTGTATAGAACAGGAAGGCAGTCGCCAGCGTCACGGAAGCCATCGTAACGACCGACCGCGCCATGCGAACCTTCAGCCCTCCGACCACCAGGCCGACCATAGTGCGGCGGGGCAAGGGACGGGACATGTCCCCGAGCTGGAGCATGATGTCGGAGGCGGCGCCGCCTCCGCGCTTCGATGAATCTTCTTCGCAATCCGCGCTCACCCCTAAAGCCTCCGCGCCGACATTCTCCGCCAGAGATCCATTCCCTTTTCCCCGTCACCGATCTCGCTGCCGGGCGTGCAGATCCGACCGGCGCCGCCTGCCGGGAATCAAGTCCGAGAAAACCGGAAACCACCGGCGCGCGGCCTGCGCCACACGCCCTTCATCCGGCTGCGGCCGGGCCGGCGAACGACGAGCCGTACCCAGGACCGAAACTGCGTTTCACCCTATGGACCCGACCTTGATGTTGAGGTTCTTGCGCTCCTCGATCCGCTCGATCATCCCCCCGCGTATCCAAACGACCCTGTCGGAAACGGCGAGCATCTTGTGGTCGTGCGTGGCCGATATTATGGTCACGCCGCGCTTCCGACTGAGATTCGACAGCCTGCCGATGATTTCCTCCCCGGTCTTCAGGTCCAAGTTGCCGGTCGGTTCGTCGGCCAGGATAATGTTGGGGTCGTTTGCGAATGCCCTGGCGATCGCCACGCGCTGCTGCTGCCCGCCGGACAGCTCGTCGGGCCTGTGATGCAGGCGGTCGCCCAGCCCGACCTCACGCAGCAGATCCGCCGCCTTTTCGTTCGCCTCCTCCACCGGGATACCGGCGAACAACATCGGCAGCGCGACGTTCTGCAGCGCGGTGAAGACCGGGATCAGATTGTACGTCTGAAATATATAGCCTATCTTCAAGCACCGCAGCCGGGCCTGCTGCCGCCGGTTCAACTTGCTCATCTCCACCCCGCTAACCATCACGGTACCTTCGGTGGGATCGTCCAAGCCGCCTATCATGTTGAATAGCGTGCTCTTGCCGGACCCAGAAGGCCCCATTATGGAGATATACTCGCCTGCGTACACGTCCAGCGAAACGCCGCCCAGCGCCACGACTTTTTCGTCGCCGATCGAAAATATCCGCTTAACGTTCCGGACAGACACGATCACCGGTCTGCCCGCCGAGGGTGAATCGCCGCCCTGCATCTCTTCCTCAGGCATCTCTTATCGGGTCCGCCGCCGCCCGGCACTCGATCCGGCGGTTCCGGGAAGCATCGCCTTCCGGCGCGCCGGCCCAGATCGGGGCGCATCCGCCGACATCATTGCGCGCGCCGCATTCCGCCCGTGCCATCCCGCCGCTTCTGGCGAAACAACGATACCCCCGCGGTCTTCTAAGGCGCTTGCGGACGTGGCTTGCGGCGCCGCGTGGCGGCAGCGCATATTACATAAGCCGCCCAGCGTTCGCCACTTTACTTTTCTCGAAATCTGTATCTTTTTCGATGCGTCGGCAAAAAGGCGCGATCCAGCCTAACCGGCCGGACCCGGCTGGCTTGCTGAGCACCATTCGAAAAGAAGATGGGGTTTCCCGGACGGGCCGATGAAAGCGGTCCGCCCGATTCGGCGGGGAGATATCCTGCCCGGCGTGGAAAAATTACGAACAGGCGCGCCCGAATCGGAGGAAGAACCGGAATGCGGTGGATGCCTCGTGCATTGTGCGCTAGATTTTACCGGCTATGGATGCCGAACGACCTAAGCTTATTGATGCCCATCTGCACCTCCAGGACGAAGCGTTTTCGAAAGACATCGGGGAGGTGATCGCCCGCGCCGCGGACGCCGGGGTGGACCGTATGGTCTGTTGCGGCACTTGCGAGGATGACTGGCCGCTGGTCATGAACCTTGCGCGATGCGAACGGCGTATAATCCCATGCTTCGGCCTTCACCCGTGGCACATCGGAAATCGAGGCGAGGCGTGGATGTCGAAGCTGCGGCGATACCTGGAAGGAACGCCTTCCGGAGTAGGCGAGATCGGGCTTGACAAGTACCGCGAGGATTTGGACGAACGCGCGCAAGAAAAAATCTTTCGCCTCCAGCTGGCCGTCGCCCGGGAATTGGATCGCCCCGTAACGATACATTGCCTCCGCGCATGGGATTGGCTGATGCGCGTACTCAGAAGCGAGGAGATCCCGCGCGCTGGGGTCCTTCTGCACGCCTTCGGAGGTCCGCCAGAGCTCGTGCCGGCACTGGCCGATCTGGGAGCGTATTTCTCGTTCGCCGGCGACGTTCTGGACGAGAAGCGGCATAGGAAACGGCGCGCTCTGGCGGCAGTCCCGCCGGAGAGGCTGCTATTCGAGACGGACGCGCCGGATTTCCTTCCGCCGGAAAGATTTTGCGTCGTCCGACCGGCCGATGCCCCGGGCGGGAAGATGCGAAACGAACCGGCCAACCTGCGCGGCATACTCCGCGGCGCCGCGGAGCTGATGGGCGAGGGCGAGGAAGAGCTGGCACTGCGCCTGCGCGAGAACTCGCGCCGGCTATGGGGAGGACTGATGCTGTGATCGGACCGCCGGAAGGGATCGCATCCGAAAACTACGCTTCTTCACCTGGCGATCGCGGAGGGCTCCCGCCGCCGAATTCGGTCCGATTCGGGCAAGGCGCAAACTCGACCGCCGCGCCCGAATGGGACGCGGAAAGGTTCTCGCGCTTGGAGATGATGATCGGATGCGAAGGCATGAGGCGGCTGGCGGCATCGAGCGTCGCCGTAGTCGGGCTGGGCGCAGTAGGAAGCTATGCCGTCGAGGCGCTGGCCAGAGCCGGAATAGGACGCCTGCGCTTGGTTGACTTCGACATAGTAAGACCATGCAACGCCAACAGGCAGTTGTATGCCCTTCATTCAACGATAGGGCGCCGTAAAGCGGATGTGGCTCGGGAGAGAGTGCTTGATATCAACCCTAAATGCGAGGTGGAGGCGCTGGCGGTTTTCGCGCACTCGGGCACCGCCGCCGCCATACTGACAGGACCGCCGGATGTCCTGGTGGACGCCATAGATTCGGTCGGACCGAAGGTCGAGATCCTGGCGGCGGCGGCAACCTTGGGCATCAAAACGGTGTCTTGCATGGGGGCGGCACTGCGCACCGATCCATCGCTGGTCAGGATCGGGCCGCTGTCGGAAACGAAAGTCTGCCCGCTGGCCAAACATATACGCAAGCGCCTGAAGGCTCGGGGCGTCTCCGCCGATCGCATCGTATGCGTCTATTCGATAGAGTCGGCAGGCGATCTTTCCCGCGAGGCGGCAGATTCCGTTCATACTGAGGAGCAGGAATTTATGGGGCGCGGGCGCGCTCGGAGGCCGCTTGGCAGCCTTCCAACCCTGACCGGGATCTTCGGTCTGGTCGCCGCAAACGAGGTCCTTCGGTTGCTGCTGGGCGCGTTTTTCCCCGGCGGTCGCGCCGTGCGGCATCGTTAGCCGCGAGTCGCGAACCGCGTCTTCCCCCGATCGTGAAGGAAATGCCAGGCGGCAAATTGTAATGGATCGAAATTCGGCGTCGGCATACGGCCTTCCCATGAAGAAATGACGCCGCCGGGCCGAACGCGTACAGACTGTACGAATCGCGCCATTCTTTCTCTCGCGTATAACTTGCCTGTTCGCCGGCCGAATTAGATGGTAATCCCACCATCCGGAAATGCGCAGCCCGGAAAAATGCGCGATTTACCGACTTTACATCCATTCCCCAAAAACAAGACGGGAAGGTTGGGGATGTTAGGAGGGGCCGTGTGGCGGTAAAGAGAGAAAGGAGAAAGAGGAAAAATAGATCCAATCGGAAATCAGGGCTCATCTCCAAGTCTGGAAATGCCGAGGAATTATAGATAAAGGCGCGGCACCCGGATCCCTTTCTTTCCTCTTTGCTAAACCTAAGGGATCGGAGTGCCGCCACAAGAAAGGTCTCGATATGAATATCGGCAAGTACAGGGAGTTTTGCGAGGTGAAGTTTGGATTGCAGATGAGTCTTGTAATGTGGCCCCCGTTATCAAGACCAAAAAGTCGTCGCCGTAGAGTTGCTTTCGAGAGAGGTCTGGGGGGAGATTGAAAACCTGCAGGCCGGTCGCGCTGTGGGGTGGACGAGAGCGAGGCGGAGAGGGAAGATGGTGTCGGAAGGGCGATCGAAAGCGTTTCTATGGAGCCCGGTTGCGATGTAAGCTTGCGGGGCGTCAGTTCGGAGGAGACGCGGAAGAAAAAAGCGAGACGACAGGGCTCGTTTAATGTTTGGCGCTCTATAAAAACTTTTAGGTAAAAATCGAGGAAAACGCCGATCTCGCGATCCGCGCTCACTTGAAGCGTTGAGGTAAAGCGCCCCGCTCGCGCAGAAATCTTCTTATCGTCCGCAGACAGCGCGACCGGCTCGGACAACCTTTAGGATGCTGGCGGAAGCTTCGAGCCTCGGTTACAATAGTGGGGCGTTGGGACGATGCCATAGGCCGCCGGGCTCCATGCGGGAATTGGGGAAAAGAGCCCGGCGATATGCGAACATGCCCGGCCCTCAGTTTACGAACGGGCGTTTCCTTACGTCCGAACGGAGGCGGGCGGGGCAAGACGGGGGGCGCCAAACCGGCTTGCCGCTTCGGGCCGGTTTTTCGAATCGGAGATCGGAAATACTACCATGCCACACAGGGTGGATCGCGGCAGGAAAACTTTCCAGCAGGTTGCAATCGAAAGCCGCCTCGCCACGGAGGAGGAAGTTAGGGAGTGCTTGGCGGTTCAGGAGGAGGAGCGCGCCAAGGGAAAGATGCCTACGCCGATCGAAGAACTCATGCTGCGGAAAGGCTTTATGACGGAGGACGAAGTGAAGGCCGTCAAGACGGCGCTGGAGCGTTTCGCCAAGGACGAGGAGAAGGGCGAACCGATCAGGCTGGGCAACTATGAGATCATCGGCAAGATCGGCGACGGCGGGTTGGGGACAGTCTACAAAGCCAGGCAAATAAGCATGAACCGCGAGGTTGCGCTAAAGGTCTTGCACAAAAAGTGGCTCAACGACGAGGAATTCAAGAAGCGGTTCTTCCTTGAGGCCAGGCTGGCCGGCCGCCTCAGCCATCAGAACCTGATACAAGTCTTCGACGTCGGCAAGGACCGGGGGCTGCTCTATTTCTCGATGGAGTTCGTGGACGGCGAGACCGTGGAGGACATGATCGAAAGGGACGGTCCGCTGGAGGTCAGCAAGGCGATAGACATAACGATGCAGGTGCTCCGCGCTATAGCGTACATAAAGAAACACGACATAGTGCACCGCGACATCAAGCCCGGCAACATAATGCTCACCCGCGGCGGGGTCGCCAAACTCGGCGACTTCGGTTTCGTAAAGCACAAGCTCGAGGCGGCGATCGCGACCGAAGGCGAGGTGCTGGGCACGCCGGATTACATCTCCCCCGAACAAGCGATGGGGAAAGAGAACATAGACTGGCGCAGCGATCAGTATTCGTTGGGATGCAGCCTGTACCACATGCTTACCGGCAAACCTCCATACGAAGGGTCCGGCTCGGCGGTGATGCGCCAACACATCAAGGCGGACCTGCCCGATCCAAGGACGATCAACCCGAAGATACCGGATTCCGTCTGCCACATCCTGGAGCGCATGCTCGCTAAAGATCCGAACGACCGTTATCAATCCGAGGCGGAGCTGTTCGAGGACCTCGAGCTTGTTAAGATGGGCCATCTGCCCATCTCGGCCAGAATAGACGCCGGGAGGTCCACGATCATCCGGGCGTTCAAGATCGAGAAGACGAAGGCGCAGCGGGCCAAGGGCGAGTTAGAAATACTTCGCGAGGAGGTGAAAAAGCTCAGGCTGATGCTCCAGGCGGCCGCTTTCGCCCTGGGATTCCTGCTGCTGGCCCTCCTGATGGTCGTCTTCTATTGGCGCAGTTGACGCGGCGTTGGCGGACGAGGCGGCCCGTTATAATCTTTCCCGGATCGCGGCCCATACCAGGTCCAGTCCCTTCGCGTTCGGGTTCGGCGACAGGACCGGATCGGACGCACTCCCCCGCTCGTCGCGGTACAACTCGCGGCAATCGCCGTAATCCATAAAGAGCTTGTGCAGATCCACCGCATCAAGATGGTGCATTCGCGCGATCTCCAGCACCCTGCCGTTGTACCTTCCGGAATTCCTTTCTCGTCCGGGTTCGAGAGGAACGCTCACCATCAATATGTCCTTCACGCCTCGGATCCTAAGACGGTCCACTAGGACGTCCAAGGCGCGCTCGAATTCGTGGGGAGGGGTCTGTGCGCGCGCGTCTCCCAATCCTATCGAGACGACGGCGGCGGAAACCTTTTTACCTTCCGATGCCAGGCGCGCCATCTCGCGCTCGCATG
>CALKMO010000318.1 GCA_937991785.1 uncultured bacterium
CGGATGGGGCGGGGCGAACGCGCCGATCATGCGCGCGGCGCCCGAAGGCGTGTACGTGTACGAGACCGGCGCCTTCGACCGGATAGCGATGTTCGACCACGACGGCAATTACGTCCGAACCGTTTATCCCTTTCCGTCGGACAAGCTCGACCATGTAGTTGGGCTTAAGAAGCATACATTCCCTCAGGATGGGCAAAGTCTTCCGCTGAAGGCCGGTTTCTGGCAGTCCACGCTGCTGTTCGGAAAGAACGCCAGCCCGTCGCCGTCTCGGAAATACGAGACCGGTTTCGGGGCCACGGCCATGGCCGTGCTGGGCGGGCGGATCGCTCTGGTCGGGAAATACATTGGGCGTCTGGCCACAGATGGTTCCTCCGGCGGGCTTGAACTGGCCGGGCCGAAAGTCCAGGTGCCCATAATATTGCAGGGAATTAACGCCGATTCGGCGGCGAACAAGTACTTCACGACGCCCTGCAGCGCGGCGCTGAGCCCCGACGGGAAGCGGCTCTACCTGGCCGGTTACATGTGGCGATACCCCTGGCACAACGACACGCTTCATGGGGTGACGCGCCTCGATTTCGAGAAAGACGGGGAACCGTCGCTCTTTGCCGGGAGCATGAAGCAAGGCGACGCCGGGACGGAGGAAGGCCGTTTCCGCGGCGCTGCATCGGTCGCGTGCGATGCCAAGGGGCGAGTGTACGTCGCCGACCACTGCAACGACCGCATCCAGGTGTTCGATCCCGAAGGCAAATTCCTGAAAGCCATCCCGGTCTTCCGACCCGCCTCGATTTCCGTAAGCCCCGGGACGGGAGAGATATACGTTTTCTCGTGGGTTACGCCGAACCGCTTTACGCTGAAGGCGCACGAGGAGCGGACCAAGGCGCATCAACCGCCGCTTGTCATCGAGCCGAAGCTATTCAGGCTGGGTCCGTTCGAAGACCCGAAACAGCTCGCCGCATGGCCGCTGCCCCTGCCGAAGTTCGGCGGGATTTATATGGAGTGGTGGACTCTGCCGCCGGTCCCGACGGTCGGAGAGGTGGACTTCTGGACCGACCCTCCGACGATATGGATATCGCGGGCGACGGACGAGAGCTTCAGGGGAGAGTGGCAGAACATCGGCATTCTGCTCTTGCGCGAGAAAGACGGGAAGCTGGATGTGCTGCGCGACTTCGGCAAGGAGACCGTTAAGACGGTCGCCCGCGCCACGCCGCCGACACTCGACCGCCAACGCCTCTATGCGAACCCGAAGACGGGAAAACTGTACATCGCCGAGGGGGATTCCGGCGTGTGCAAGTCGTTCCGGGAACTGGTGGAGATCGAACCTGCCACCGGCGCCGTCAGGCTTGTGCAGATGCCGTACGCGGCTGAAGACATGGCTTTCGACGCGGACGGAATGATCTACCTGCGGTCGGACAACACGGTGGTTCGGTACGAGTTCCCGTCATGGCGCGAGGTGCCGTGGGATTACGGCGAGTCGCGCGACAACGTGGCGTTCGACGGAGGTTCGCCGAAGGTAGTATCCGCGATGGTCATGCCCAGCCATCGTTCTCCTGCTTTTTGGCATATGGGCGGGGTATATATAAACGTCAAGGGACATCTGGCGGCGGCTTGCCCAAACATCGTGGAGAAGGGGAAACGCGTTCCCGGAACGGAGAGCAAGGGGAACGTGAACGCCGACGGCGCGCCCTACGCGCCGCCGCTGTATCCGGGCCGGGTGCGGTGGGGGGAGATCCACGTGTGGGACCGGCACGGGAAGATCCTGTTCTCCGATGCGGTTCCGGGGCTCGGGCACACCAACGGGATCGGGCTGGACGCCCAGGATAATCTGTATGTGATGGCCAACGGGCATCGCCTCATAAATGGGAAGAAATACGATCCCCATCTATCCGACGATCTCTCAGAGACGCTGATGAAATTCAGGCCCAGGGCGGGGAGGATATTGAGCGCGTCGAAGAGCGCGCCGGAGCCGCTCGCCGGCGATTCCGCGCCGAAACGTCCTCCCGATTTCGAAGGTTTCCCGACCGGAACGTCGTGGGCCGAAGGCGCCGAGTGGCTGTATGGAGGTGTGGGCTATACCGGCAACGCACCGTGGGACGGCGGCGGGTGCAGATGCTGGAACGCCAGGTTCTGCCTCGACTGGTTCGGGCGGTCCTTCGTTCCGGAGACCAGGCGTTTCAGCGTGGCCGCGCTGGACAGCTCGGGAAACCTGATCCTCCGGATGGGGCGGTACGGCAACGCGGACGAGGGCAGACCGCTCGACGCGAAAGGCGGTCCGCCGAATCCGCGTCCGATCGGGGGCGACGAGGTCGCGATCTTCCACGGCGCCTATATCGGCGCGCACACCAACCGCAGAATCTTCATCGCTGACGGAGGCAATAGGCGGATACTGAGCGTCAAGCTGGGTTACCACGCAGAGGAGAAGGTCGCGCTGAAGGACGTCGAGGATCGGGGGAGGAGAGGCCGCTGAGCGGCCGGCTGGGGCGGAGGAACCAGCCCCTCCGGGCGCGAAAAGGCCCAGGCGCTTATTTCAAGGACCTGAACGATGGGATCGTTCTTCGCCAACCCGTGGATGCTGGCCGGCATCGTGGCGGTCACGCTGCCGATCATCATCGAGTGGTTGTTCAAGCGGCGCAAGCGGCAGATAGATCTGCCGACGATAAGGTTCCTGCTCAGGAGCAAGGAGCAGGAGAAGATCAAGCGGCAGGACCGGATACTCCTGATCCTGCGCATGGTTGGCATAGGGCTTCTAACCTTCGCCGTCGCCCGTCCGCTGATCCAGCACGGCCTCGTAGGCGGGGCGCGCCAGAGGCACGTCATCGTGCTTCTGGACGGGACAGCCAGCATGAGTCAGCAGGTGGGCGTAACCACGGCGTTCGGCATGGCCCAGAAGAAGGCGGCCGGGATGGTGCGCGAGCTGCCGAAGGGGACGATAGTCAGCGTCGGGCTTCTGGGCCACCGCGCCGAGGGCGTCGTCGAACAAGAGAAGGACGTACATACGGCTGCCGGGCGCATCGAGGCGCTCAGGGCGGGCGCCGGAGCCGCCTCTATAACGGACGGCATCGCGTGGGTGCGCGAACTTCTCGACCGCGCGAGCGAAGGGAGACCGGAACTGTACGTGTTCTCAGACTTCCAGAAACACACGTGGCTCGGCGGAGGGGGCCGCGCGGCGGAGACGGCGCGGGCGCTGAACGATATATCGGCCAAGTGCGAGTGCTACATGGTGGATGTGGGGGGCGAACCGAAGTTCAACTACATGCTGACGGATCTGCAGCCTGAAGACCGGCTGATGTCCACGGGCCTGCCGGTTAGGTTCAGGGCAAGGGTCGAGCTGTGGGGCAAGCCGCCCGAGGGTTCCGCGGCTTCAGTCGCCTTCGTGGTGGACGGGGCTAAGAAGGACGTGCGTGAAGTCCGCGTCTCCGACGGATCCGCGTCGCTGGTGTTCGAACATCGGTTCGCCAAGGCGGGGGAGCACTTGGTGGAGGCGGTGCTTGAGGGCGACGAGCACCGGGTGGACAACCGGCGGATGTACCTGTGCAGCGTTCCGGAGAGCGTTCCGGTGCTGATACTGGACGAGACCGCGCCTGAGGAATCCGGCGGGACGGCCGGGTCGGCGCCGGAGGCGGCAGATCGGGTCGGCGGCCGCCTGGCGGACAGGCTGGATTTCCAGAGCGCCTACCTGGCCCGCGCCATAGCGCCGCCGACGCACCCCGCGGCGGAACGCGTCTCGAGGTTCAGCGCGAAGGCCGTCCCCGTTTCGCGCATAGACTACGAAAACCTCGACAACTACTCGGCCGTGGCGCTCATGGACTGCGGCAACCTGTCCGAGGCCGCGGCGGCGAAGCTGGAGACCTACGCGGCGGACGGCGGGACGCTGTGGATTTTCCTCGGCCCACGCGTCAACGCCTACCAGTACAACAGGTTCCTGTGGAAGGATGGCCGCGGGCTTCTGCCGTGCCGAATAAAAGACGCCGCCCCGATCGCCTCGCCCGACCCGAAGGAGGCCCCCCATATCAAGTTCGGCGAGTCCACACACCCGGCCCTGACCGAGCTGGCCGGTCTGGGAAGCCCCGATGCCAAGGTCCTGCGCTACATGAACCTCGAGACAGAGGGAGGCGGCAGGACGGTGGCGGCGCTGTCGAACGGGACCCCGGCCATCATCGAAAAGGACGTCGGGCGGGGGAAGGTCATCCTCGTGAATACCACGGCCGGGGTGGAGTGGACTATGCTGCCGGCGACGATGGAGTTCGCGATAATGGTGCAGGATATGCTGCGGTATTCGATAGGCAACCCCGATGCCATGGTGAACCTGAACGTCGGCGATGTCTTCGAGGAACCGGTCTTCGTGACGGCACAGCATCTTCTCTTGCGGTGTCCGGACGGCCGCAAGGAGCGGCTGACGCCGCGCAAGCGCGAGGACCGGGCCGCCGCATGGACCGTCGCCTTCTCCGGCACGCGGCAGCAGGGGATCTATGAGTTCATGGACGTCTCGCGCGAGGTGCTGCCGCGGCTTCGTTTCGTCGTCAACCAGAAGCCTGAGGAAGGCGATCTCAGCCGCCTCTCGCGGGGCGATTTCGCCCAGGCGTTCGGGTCCGGGGCGTGGAGGTGGATAGGACCGGAGACGCCGGTCGAGGAATTCGTGGCGAAGCTCCATTCGGTGACCGAGCTCGCGCCGGGCGTACTCGCGGCGCTGCTCGCGGTCCTGGCGGTTGAATCGTATCTGGCGGCCAGATTCGGCCGCCGGCGCGGAGGGACAACGACGTGAAACCGACCCTGCTTGCGGGACAGGGCATCGCGTTCTTCCTTCTGATCCTGGCGGCGGCGCTCGCGCTCTTCTACGCGTGGGTGTACCGGCAGGAGGCGCGGCAGGCGCGCCGGCTCGCGCCATGGCAGCGGGCGACGATGCAGGCCCTGCGCATAGTCGTGGCCGTCATGGCCCTGATCGCGCTGGGGCGGCCGGCGGTGACGCTGGTCAGGCACGAGACGAGGCTGCCCGTGGTTCCCATAGTTGTGGACGAATCGGTCAGCATGAGTTTCGCCGACAGCCGCGACAACCCGATCGTTCAGGCCAACCCGCCCGACCGGCGCCGCCGCTACGACACTGCGCAGTCCGTGGCGGAAGTGCTGCAGAAGAAACTCTCCCTCACGCACCGCGTCAAGATATTCGCGTTCTCGGACGGCACCAGGCTGCTCAAGGAGATACCGATGCGGGAGCGCGAGAGCGATCCGGCGATGGGCAGGGAGGAGATGTTCCAGGGAGCTCCGAACCCGACGGGAGAATACACCAATGTCGGCGACGCGATCGGCGACGTGCTGCGCGACCTGGCCGGCGAACGCATATCCGGAATGATCCTCCTCTCGGACGGCAGGCAGACTGGCGGCGTCCCGATCAAGGAGGCCGGCGCCGCGGCCGCCGACGCCAGGGTGCCGGTCCACGCCGTGGCGCTCGGCACCGAGTACCCGCTGCGCGACCTGCGCATAGACGAGGTCATAGTGGACCCTGAGGCGAGCCTGGGGGACGTACTCCGCTTCAGGCTGAAGATCCACAACCAGATAAGTTCCCCCCTCGACACGAAGCTGACGCTCCTCGAGGAGGGACAGCAGGTCAACGAGAGGAAGCTGAAACTCAACCGCGGCGACAACATGGTCGAGATCGCCACGATCCCGGAGACGGAGGGAACGCGGGAATTCAAGCTGAAGCTGCCCGTGTACGAGGACGAAGTGGACAAGGAGAACAACGAGGCGGCCGTGCACGTGAAGATCGTAAAGCGCACGCTGCGCGTCCTGCTGATCGCCGGCAATCCCAGCCGCGAATTCCTGTACCTAGTTCCTGCGCTTCTGCGGGATCCTGTGGTAGACATGTCGTGCTTCCTTCAGTCCGCCGACATAGATTACATCCAGCAGGGCAACACGACCATCGAGCGCCTGCCGCGGTCGGTGGAGGAATGGAAGAAGTTCGATGTCGTTATCCTGTTCGACCCGGACCCGAACCGGATCGCAACGCAGCAGGTCGCCGAGATGGAGACGATGGTGCGGACCGGCGGCGGGCTGATGGTCATCTCCGGACGGAACCACGGCCTGGCCAAGCTGATACAGGTACATGCGGTCAAGATACGCGAGCTGCTTCCGGTGGAGATAGACAAGAACGCCCTGCCGGACCATTTCCAGTACTTCGAGAGGCCGTTCACGAGCGAGCGGACGGCCGTTGGGCGCGGGCACGCCGTGATGCGCCTCGACCGCGACGACAAAACCAACGACGCTGTGTGGGCGACCTTCCCAAAGCTCTACTGGGCACATCCCGTGATGGGGGTCAAGAGCCAGGCGAGGGTGCTGCTGCAAAAGGGCGACGGCCCCGGGAAGGGCGAGTGCCTCATGGCGATACACCGCTATTACGAGGGCGCGGTCTTCTACTCGGGCATAGACTGCCTGTGGTTCTGGCGCTACCCGAGCGAGAGCTACGACTACGACCGGTTCTGGACCAACGTCATCCGCTACCTGGGCGAGACGCGCCTTAAGGGCACCCAGCAGCAGGTGGCGCTCAGCACCGACCGCCACAGCTACTCGCCCGGCGAGGAGGTGAAGATAACGCTCCGTTTCCTCGACCCAGCGCTTATGGCCCAGCTAGAGGGCCAGCAGATACTGGCGACCGTGACCGGCGCGCAGGGCGAGCGGCAAATCGTGCCGCTCAGGCCCGACCCGAAAGGTGAGATGTTCTGCGTCGGATCCTACCGCGCTCGCCGCGTCGGAAGCATGGTCGTCCAGGCCAGGCAGGCGGCGCCGGGGGGGAGCAGCGAGGCCAAGCCGCTGTTCGACGTCAAGGCCGCCTTCCAGGTCAAGATGCAGTCGCTCGAGTTCAGGGACACCAGCGGGGACCTGGACGCCATGCGGGAACTAGCCTCCCAGACGGGCGGCAAGTACTACGATTACAGGAACATGGGGGAGATCGAGGAACTGGCCGCCGCGATTCCCCCCGATCCGCAGGTACTGAGCAAGGAATCGCAGGTGGAGGTCTGGGACGGGACGACGTTCTTCCTCCTGTTCCTGCTCCTGATCGGGGCGGAATGGTCGCTCAGGAAACTCTGGGGCCTGCTGTGACGGAAAGGAAGGATTGAACATGCGCGGTTCCAAACCGGTCCATCCGTGGCGCGGCGTTCAGATCCGCGGCGCCGCCAGATTTCTGGCCGTACTTCTCGCCGTGTCGTTCGCCGCGTTGGCGAAGATCGGAGTCTCGGACGCCGGCGAGGCGAAAAAAGGGCCGGCGAAGGGAAAGGACGCGCCGGACGGCGAACCGAAGAAGGAGGCGCCGAAGAAGGAGGCTCCCAAAAAGCCGGAGGGCGGAAAGGAGGCGCCCAAGGAGGAAGAACCCAAGAAGGCCGACGAGGGCGAGAAGCTGCTGGCCGAAAAGGAGAAGAAACGCGGGCCTTCGTTCCCGGGGATAGACCCGGCGTTCCTGGTACTGCCGAGGCGCGGCGAGCGGCCGAACTCGGCCGCGCAGCTGCTGACCCCGCAGGTCAGGGAGATGACGGAAAAGGCGCTCGATTATTTGGCCAAGACGCAGGGACCGGACGGCGGGTGGGGCGACATGCAGTTCAAGCCGACCAACACCGGCGTGACCGCGCTGGCGTGCCTGGCGTTCATGGCCGAGGGCAGCCGGCCGCGCGTCGGACGCTTCGGCAAGACCGTGGACCGGGGGCTCGAGTTCATCCTGAAGAACGTGAAGAAGGGAAGCGGCATCATAGCGGGCGCAGGCAGCAACGAGCTGGGACCGATGTACGAGCACGCCCTGTCCACGCTGGCGCTGCTCATGGCAAGCGGCGACATGCCGTGGAAGTCGGAAATGCATGAGGTGCTGGGCAACGCGGTGGACTCGATCAAGAAGAGCCAGAAGCTGGACGGCGGCTGGCGGTACGCCATGACCAACCAGGGCGACAGCGACATGTCGGTGACGGCGAACGTCCTGTGGGTCCTGAGGACCGCCAAGAAATGCGGGTTCACGGTCCCGAAGGAGGCGGTCGATAAGGGTGTAAAGTACATCGAGAAATGCGCCCTTCCGGACGGGACCTTCAGGTATCGGTACTGGGGGCTGCACGCCTCGCCTAGCCTGGGGGGAACGGGCATCATCGCCCTGTGCAACGACGGCAGCATGGATCATCCGCTGATAGGCCCCGCGCGCGACAGGATAGCCTACGATTACCAGCGGTACACGATAGAGGACCTGAAGGCGCGCAGGTATTTCGTGTACGGGGCATTCTACGCAAGCCTCGGGATGTATTCGTGCGGCGACGAATACTTCGTGCCGTGGTTCCGCAAGGCCGTGGCCGTCCTGGCGACGATGCAGCGAAAGGACGGCGAGTTCTTCGACGAGTACGACAACACGGTCTACCCGACGGCTATGGCCGCGATGATCCTTCAGGTGCCCTTGGGGTACCTGCCTATATACGAAAGGTGACGGATCGGGTGCGCGGAGACCAGCGCGGCAGCGGGGGCAAGGGGGGATAAAGACGCGAGTTGCGGGCGCGGAGCCGGAGGAAGCGATGGCGACAGGGGGCGAGAATCTGAAAAGAGAAGCGGTGGCGGCGCGTTTGAGAGCCGCTCGGAACGTAGCGAGCCCGGCATCCCGCCGCAAGCGGGAAGGTATCGCCGGATACAGCAGCGCGGGCAGGGGCTTTGTCATAGCGGCGGCGGTTGCCGTCCTGTGTCTTAGATATTCATGCGCCGCTTCGGATCTCGACGAGTTCAAGATCAAGCGCGAACAGGTATTCGAATTCGCGCGCAAGCCGAGCGTCTCGAGGCAGGGCGACCGCGTGACGATCTCGTTCGAGACGAAGGCGGCCTGCGATGTCGCGGTCGCCATCGAAGCCGCGGACGGGAAGATCGTTCGCCACCTGGCCTGCGGGGTCCTTGGTCCCAACGCCCCGGCGCCCTTCCAGAAGGGGTCGCTGGCCCAGACTCTCGCCTGGGACGGCAAGAACGACCAGGGGGAATACATAGACGACAAGGAAGGGCTGGCCGTCCGCGTATCTCTGGGCCTGAACGCGAAATTCGAAAAGAATCTGTTCTGGGAACCGAAGCGGCGGCACGGCCGCGAGGCGCCGCTGTTCCAGGCAACCGCCGAGGGTGTTTACGTGTACGACGGCGGGAATGCCAGGGACTTCGTGGAGCTGTACGACCATGATGGGAACTACGTGCGGACGATCTACCCGTTCCCCGCGGACAAGATCGAAAAGGTGCTCGGTCTCCCCAGAACAACCTATCCGCAGGACGGGTTGACGCTTCCGGTCAAACCGACGTTCCTCCAGCAAACTTTTCTGACATGCGGGAACCTGTACGGCTACGAGTATCCGAAGGAATACGCCATCCAGGCGGAGCAGGCCGACGGCGACTGCCACTACGGCATGTACGGCAATGCTTCTTCAATCCTGGCCGTCGGCGGGGGGCGCGTCGCCCTCGGGAAAACTTACCTATTCCGTTTCGCGACTGACGGGAGTTCCGGCGGGATGCGCGCCGAGGGGCCGTCCATAGCGCTGACCACGAAAGGCGCCGGCTGGGACACGCGCGGCAAGACGATAGCGGTTCCCCCGCGCAGCGCGGCACTCAGCCCCGACGGCAAGCATCTGTACCTTACCGGCTACAACTTCTGCAACTACGGCCATGCGTCCGCAGACATAATCACCAGCGGCGACTGGAGGGCCTTCCATTGCGTAATGAAGATGGCTATGGAAGGGAACGAGCCTCCGAAGCTTTTCGCCGGCAGCGCGGAACTCGAAAAATGGGGTTCGGACGACAAGTCTCTCAAGGTGCCTGCCTCCGTGGCCGTGGACAGGCAGGGGCGCGTTTATGTAGCCGACTACATGAACGACCGGGTGCAGGTGTTCTCGCCCGACGGGGCGCACCTGAAGACGATCCCCGCGCAGAAGCCGTCCATCGTGTGCATCGCGCCGAAGAGCCAGAACATATGCG
Organism: uncultured bacterium; assembly: GCA_937991785.1. GTDB lineage: Bacteria > Planctomycetota > SZUA-567 > H5-PLA8 > CALKMO01 > CALKMO01. The sequence goes on from CALKMO010000318.1 coordinate 9,955, forward strand.
TCTTCTCGTCGCTGGTGCACAACGGCTTTTTCGCAAAGAAACCGGAGGATTCGAAGGATGTGAAGAGGCGTCTTATCGTGTTCGGACCTTTCGAATCTCCCAACCGAAAGGAGGAGTATCCCCTGCCCGAAGGCTACGGCGAAGGCATGGTAGGCTACCTGTATTCGGGCTTCGGCTTTCCCCTCTCGGCAGCGGTGGACGACCACGCGACGCCGCCCACGGTATGGCTTGCAAACGAGTGGAAGCGCGAGAACGCTATGACGCGAGGGAAGATCAGCTACACCAACGTAGAGCTCTATTCGATGGAAGGCGGGCAGCTCAAACGGAAGAGAAGCTTCGGAGAGGAGGTGGCGAAATCGGTCAAGAGAGCGCAGCCCGAGCGCTACGGCCGCATGCGGCTGTACGCGAACCCCGCCAACGGGAAGGTCTACGTCGGGGAGGGCGAGGCGTTCGATTGGAAGTCGTTCAAGTCGCTGATCGAACTGGATCCCGAGACAGGCAAGATAGCGATCGTTCCCCTGCCGTTCGACGCGGAGGACATGTGCTTCGATAACCGCGGCCACGCCTACCTGCGCACGATATCCGTGGTGGTCCGCTACGAGTTCGGCTCGTGGCGGGAGGTTCCGTGGGATTACGGCGAGCGGCGGAAGGGAGTGCACACGAGCGCCAGCAGCGACCGGAAGGAGGCCGATGTGGTGAGCGGACTGCTCCTGCCGGCCGACGGCGGCTGGCATCACGGCGGGCTGTGCGTTTCATTGGACGGCAACCTGGCGGTGGCCTGTGGTCTTAACGTGGAACCTCAGACGACGCGCTACGAGACCGGAAACGCTCAGACGGGAGGATCGTCCTACTCGCCGAAGATGTATCCGGGCAGGTCCGTGGCTGGACGGGGCGGCGCGCCGCTGATCCACGTATGGGACAGGCACGGCAAGCCGCTGTTCAGCGACGTTATCCCTGGGATCGGCGGCAATACATACGGGATATGGCTCGACAGGGAGCGCGCGGTGTACGCGATGCTCAACGCCACGCGGGTCCTGGACGGGAAGCCCTACCCGAACAAGCTTTCCGGGACGCTGATCAAGGTCTTCCCGGGCAAGGCCAGGATATTGTGCAGAAAGGCGATGATCCCGCTCGGCGAAGCCGACGCGCCGAAACGGCCGGTTGACCTGATAGGGGCGGGTCTGGATGGGGCGTGGGTCGAAGGCGCGGAGTGGATGTACGGCGGGGTCGGCTACGACGGTAAGAATGCCGGAGTGGGCTGCGGATGCTGGAACGCCAGGGCCGCGTTCGACTACTTCGACAGGACATTCGCTCCGGAGCTGCACCGCTTCCGCGTGGCCGTGCTGGATTCCGCCGGCAATCTGATCATGCGGATCGGGCGGTACGGGAACGCCGACAGCGCTGGTCCCGGCAGCGCCGTTCCGCTGGGGGGCGATGAGGTGGGCATGATGCACGGGGCGTACCTGGCCGTGCATACGGACAGGCGGCTCTACATCGCGGATTCGTCCAACGACCGGGTGTTCAGCGTAAGGCTGGATTACCACGCCACGGAGAAAGTGGCGCTCAAGGACGTTCCCGACGAGGGTAGGCGGGCCGGCGACGCGAGGGCGCCCTGACGAGAAGCGCGGGGAGAACGCGGCCCGGCGAAGGAGGCTTCGATAAGATGGATACGCGGGCGCTCGAACGTCTATGCGATAATTTCCGCAGGGGGCTGAAGGCGCGCCTGCTCCAGGCGGGCGTATGCCGCCTGCTCATATTCGGGCTGGCGACGCTCCCCCCCTTCATGCTCCTGGACTGGTGGCTGCATCTGACCGCGCCGTGGAGGTGCGCGGCGCTGGCCGGTTACCTGTTCGGTCTATTCGCCATCGGCTGGTGGACGATGCTGCGGCCGATGTCGCAGCGGTGGAGCAACGAGCAGGTCCTGGCCTTCTTGGACTCCATCATGCCGCCAGGCCGCGGCATGCTGCTGGATTTCTACGAGCTCGCGCGCGAGGAAGGCATCCAAGAGATGTCCGGCGAGACCGGACGCGCGCTCGTGCGTTCGTCCCGCGAAGAGCTGGAGCCGCTGGCGGAGGAGGCATCGAGGCTCGAGGCCGTACGCCGCGAACGCCTCCGCCGCTGGACGCTGGGCGCCCTCGTCACGGCCGGTCTGTTCGCCGCCGGCGCGATCCCCCTCGCCGAGTATGTCTCGATCGGCTGCGAGAGATTTTTCAACCCGTTCTCCAAGAGGCGGTGGCCTCACCGCACCACGATAACGCTCGAAGAACCTCCCACCGGATGGACGATACCGCAAATGGAGTCCTTCGAGGTGCGCGGCAAGGTGACCGGACTCATCCCCCCGCAGGCGGTCATGGCTTATCGGGTGGAGAGCGCTGGTTACTGGATAAGAGAAAAGATACAGGTCAGGGACGACGGCGCGCTCGTCTACACGTTCCCCCAGGTGCGTGAGCCCATAGATTTCTACATAGAAGGCGGCGATTACGCGACGGACCCTTACCGGATAGAGATAGTCGAACGGCCGTACCTTAAGAAGATCGAAGCCCACTACAGCTATCCGGCGTATGCAGGTATACCAGACAGGACGTCGGCCGGCGGACAGCTGGCCGGGTTGGAGGGCACCAGCGTCCGGGTGGTCTTCGAATGCTCGATGGCCCTAAAGAAGGCGGTCCTGAATCTGGATCTCAAGTCCGGGAAGACGAGCGAGGAGCTGCCCCTGACTTCGGAAAAGACTTTCGAAAAGACATTCCTCCTTTCTTCGGACGGCAGCTACACGGTGGAACTGTACGAGAAGCACGGATTCCGCGAATCACGGCCGGAGCGGTACGAGATAAGGGTGACGCCCGACAATCCGCCCGAGGTGGAGATGCTGTCGCCAGGCCGCGACCTCATAGCCACACGGAAGGCCTCCGTGGACGTGGCGTTCCGGGCGCGGGACGACTTCGGCCTGAGGAAGGTGGAATTCCTTTACCAGGTGGACGAGGGACAGCCGGTGCCAATATCGGACCGCATCAGCGGACCGCTCGAACCGAAAGGCAAGACCAAGGAAGCCTCGTTCAAGTGGGAACTTCGCAGGATGGACTTTCCGAAGACCGCCACGGTGCGGTACTTCGTCAAGGTCCAGGACGTCAACCCGACGGGGCGCGGGGTGGCCGAGACCAACCGATACCAGATAAAGCTGGTCAAGCCCAGCGAGTTCCACTTCAAGGTGTTCGAGGAAGCCAAGCGGATAGACATGGAGGCGCGAGTGGCGTGGGAGAACCAGTACGCCGCCTGGGAGCGCGCCGCGGAGTGGATGGCCAAGGGGACCGGGAACGAGAACGATCCCTTGTGGCAGGATATGAAGGACAAGCAGGAGCTTGCCATCCGGGCCGTCAAGGCGATGGAGACCTACTTGAAAGATTTGATCCGGCAGTACGAGCAGAACGACATGAGAGCGGAGTTCATGGCGGCTAGGGTCGGCGCGATAGCCGACATGGTCCGGCGCGTGTCTACGAAGGAGCATCCGGCGATAGCCTCCGGCCTGGATCGGACCAGGCCTCGGACCGAGGCGGACGCCCAGCCCGACCGCATGAAGCAGCTCAGGGGCGAGGCCGTAAGGGGATTCGCCGACAGCCAGAAGCTCGCCACGCTGTGCCTGGAGAGGATACTCAAGCAGGTCTTCGACTGGAGGGACCTGCAGACAACGCTCATCAGGACCACGATGCTTCACGAGGAGCAGGAGGAAACCCTGACAGCCACGACGGAGCTGGGGCCGAAGACGCTGGGGTGGAAGATCGAAGATCTCGCCGACGACGTCCAGGACAAGCTGCTCACGCTGGGCAAGAGGCAGAACACGATATACGATGTGGAGACCGAGCTGGAGAAGGAACTCGAGTTCCAGATGTTCCGCGCCGAGAAGCAGAAGCGCAAGAGCATCCTTGTGCCGCTGCTTACGGCCTACCGCGGCCTCAGGGAGAAGCGCGTCAACGACAACCTGAAGCTGGCCGCGAGCAGCATCCAGGCGAACCAGCTATTGCCCATAATAAAGAACCAGAAGGAGGCCTTGGAGGCGCTCGCCCTCGTGAAGGGCGGCCTCCTCTACGCGGGCCAGAAGGTTGATCCGGAGGATACCGAGAAGAACATAACGCTGGCGATGGTCCCATCGAAGATAGTGGAGGTCGAGCCCAAGCCGGCGCCAGCGGCGAAGCCCGGGGAGGAGGCGGCCGCAGAAGATACTTCGCCCGTGGCCTCGCTCCCGCAGGAGGTGCTCAAGGCCAGCATGGGTCTGGGTGGCGATCCGCTCACCGCGGCCATCACTGGCGCATGGGAGGCGCAGGATCAGGTGCGCAGCAGGACAAAATATCTGTCCGAGAACAGCTCTCCAGAGGAGATGCCGAGGTTCATCAAGTGCAAGCAGGGGATACTCCTCGAAAAGCAGGCGGGCGCGCTGGAGGCGATCGGCCGCGCGATCCAGGAGGCTTCGAAGGGCGGGGCGGATTTCGTGAAGGAAATGCTGGAGGCGGTCAAGAGGAACTTCGAACAGTCCCGCGGGTTGATCGCCGAACGCCAGATCGGCGGCGGGACGCAGCGGCTCCAGAACGACTCCATGGAAACGCTCGACGACCTGCGTCGGCTGGCCATCCCAGTAGAGAAGGCGGTGAAGGACGTGGCCGATGAGAACAGGAGCCGCGGGGGGATTGACGCCTTTAATCGGCAGTACCTGGTTCGCGACAAGGATCTGGACCATACGACCGATCTGGCGTTCGGGCTCAATCGCGCGCATATCCTGCAGCGCGAAGTTTTGCGGCACTTGGGCCGCTTTGCGAACCTCCAAGGCGCCCCCGGATCTCTTTCCGAGGCGGAGAAGGCGAACCGCGCGCGGGCCGCTGAGGCGCAGAGGAAAGCGGCGGCCATCCTACAGGAAGCGGCTTCCAGGGGACAGGCGCTGTCGGGAGAGGTGGCATCCAAATTGAAGGCGGCCGGCTTTGAACAGACTGCCGCGCTGAAACTCGCCCCCCTGGCCGACGCCATCGCGGCGGGGAATGGCGACAAAGAACTCGTCCCCGCGATCCAGGAAGCGGTAGGCGTTCTTGAACAGGCCGTCGCGGGCGTAAGGAATCTGCTCGAGGAGAGGGTAAGGCCGCAGGTGGCGGCGAAGGCCGAGGACGAGACTGCGCCGAAGATGACGCTGGAGGAATGGGAACGGATGCGTTCGTCGGCCTACCTCAGGGAGAAGCTGAAGGACGACGACCGCATACCGCCCGAGGTGCGCGAGATCATACTCCGCACGCTGAGCAGGGAGTTTCCGGCCAGGCACAGGGAGATGCTGGCCGCCTACTTCGCCTCGCTGCTCGCGGAACAGAAAGGCGGGAAGGCCGCGGGCGGAGGGAAAGAGGAGGAGAAGAAATGACGAAGCGCTACGCGGTTCCATCCGGCACGGGCGTGGGAGCTGTCGGCGCGTCCCCGCCGCGCTTCGCGGCGGCGTTGCGCGCCGCGGCGGCGCTCGCCGCGCTGGTCCCGTGGCTCCCGGGCGGATCGGGCGCGGACGAGATATGGCTGCACGACGATTCGCGGGTCAGCGGCTGGATCATGAAGGTGTCGGGCAGCGAAAAGATCGGCGTACTCCTCCCCTCCGGCCAGGAACGGGAGATACCCTTCGAGGACGTGATTTCCATCCGCTTCCTTGGCCGCGACCCCCTGATGGTACAGGCTGGAACCCAGGAATTCAGGTTCGTCAACGGCGGGAGGCTGCGCGGCCAGATACTCGGCAACGAGGGCGATTCCGTAAAGATCCTTACCTCCGGCGCCGGCATCCTCGGCCTGGACCTCTCCCGCTTCAGGGGCTTCCTCGCCCTTCCGCAGATAGGATTCGTCGGGCGGAAGGCCGAGGACCTGGTGGAAAGCGAGCGGGGGCACTGGAGCCGCCACGCCGACATGATACTCGACGACGGCGGGGGCGACTATCCGGGCGTGATAAGGAAGCTCAAGCGCACGGGTATAGACTTCGACGTTGACGATTTCCTCCAGACCAGGTTTTTCCCAATATCTTACGTCCGCGGGGTGCGGCTGGCCGACGCCGGCCGCGACGAACGGGTGGAGTGGGCCGGCGACGTGCAGGTCGTCCTCTGGACGCGGGACGGCAGCTCGATACGCGGCAAGCCGGCGGGCATCCATTTGCGCAGGTGGAAACTTATACCGGCGTGGGACCCGAAGGGCGCCGTGGAGATGAGCATGGATGAGATCGTAATGATCCAGGTGCTCGGCGGCCGCGTGCAATACCTGTCGCAGATCGCGCCGGTCGAGGTCAAAGAGAAGACGACCCTGGTCCCGCCTCAGCCCTGCAAGATGGATATGAACGCCCAGGGCGGCCCCATCTCCATCGCCGGCACCCGGTACCCCTGGGGCATCGGCGTCCATGCCGACTCGGAGATCACCTTTCCAGTCGAGGGACGCTACCGGGAATTCCGCTCCGACATCGGCATAGACACACGCATGGGCAAGCGCGGCAGCGTCGTGTTCGTCGTCCTCGGCGACGGCAAGGAGCTGTACCGGAGCCCGGTAGTCAGGGGGGCCGACGGGAAGCCGATCGAGGTCAGGGTGCAGATAGAAGGAGTGAAGAGGCTGACGCTGAAGGTGTCGAACGCCGGCGACCTGGACTTGGGCGATCTGGCGAACTGGGGCGCCGCGCGAGTGATACGCGCCAAGGAAGGGACGGCCGTGCGGCAGGGCGGGCCGGATAGACCTGCGGAGGGGGCGGATTACACCGCGCCGCCACCGGGCGGCGCCGCCGGCGGCGATGGACGGGATAGGCGCGCCTGAGCGGAACCGCCAGGGAATCGCGCGCGAAAGGGAAGGACGCGTACGATGGATCCTTTTTCCGGCCGCGGCAAAGGTCTCGCGCGGATGTGCTTGGCGGCGGCCCTGCCGCCGATCCTCGCCGCCGGCTGCATGCAGATCGAGACGCGCATCAGGCTGAACGAGGACTGCAGCGCCACGATAACCGAGCGCCTGCGGTTCTCGAGGATGCTCATTGACCAGGCGGGAGCAGGAGAGGCCGGATTCCTGAAGCTGCTGAGCCGGGAGGCCGCCTTGGAACGGATGAAGAGCATGGGCAAAGGGATGTCCCTCGTGAGACACGAGCTGCGAGACGCGGAAGGAGGGGCCAAGGAATCCTTTGCCGAGTTCAGGATCGAAGACATCAACGAGCTCCGCTACTGCTCCCCGTGGCCGTTCTTCGCCGACTACGGAGAGAACAGCGCGATCGCGTGCCGCCTCGAGCCCATGTACAAAAACGGTTCGTCCGGAGGCGAATGGTGGGCGGGTACGGTCAGGGTGCGGTTCATGCTCCTCAAGCGTCCCATGGGCGCAGAGGACGGTCTGGATCCGAAGGCGCCTCCGCCCAAGGGGCCGCCCCCGATCGAGCAGCAGACATACAGGGAGCTGGGACCCGTCTTCCGGGACATGTTGAAGGGCTTTCATGTCCGGCTCGCCTTCGAGTCCTATTGTCCTTTGCTGCCCCTTGGAGGCAGCCCCGGCATCCGCAATCTCCGCGCCAAGACGGCGGAGGCGGACATAATAAATTTCTCGGACGAGAACCTGGACAACTGGGGCGGACGGTTCATCGAGAACGAGGAAATAATGCTCGAGCTTGCGAGATTGAAGCTCGCCGGGAAAAACATCGCCGCCCACGTCCAGAACTATCCCAACAACCCCACGCTGCCCGTCTACATGCCTCGAAGCCGCAGCGACTGGTTCAACGGGGTCTGGTTCTACGTCACGCCGTCCCGGCCTATTTTCGACAGGTACTTCCAAGGGAAGGAACTCGACTACCGCCCGTGGAGGAAGGAGCCTCCGGCGCCGGCCGACTTTGAGAAGATAGGATGGAAGAAACCGCCGGCGGGCGGCGGCGGGAAGAAGGGCGAGGGCGGGGAGAAGGAAGGGGAAAAGAAGTGAGCAGCGTGCGCGGGCGCACCCAAGCGGAATCGTTCGTCGTCCGGACGGCCAAGGTAGCGATCGTCGCTTTGCTGATCGCGGCATCCGGCTGCATGCAACTGGAGACGCGGGTCAGGGTCAACGAGGACGGAAGCGCGACGGTCACCGAGCGGCTCCGGTTCTCCCGCGTGCTCCTGGACCAGGCCGGGGACAGGCAGGCGGAGCTCCTGCGGCTCCTGGGCAGGGAAGCCGCGCTGGAGCGCATGAAATCAATGGGCGAGGGCGTGCGTATTGTGAAACACGAGCTGCGGGAGGCCGAGGGCGATTCGAGGGAGTCGGTGGCGGTCTTCCACAAGGACGACATAAACGGGTTGAGATACGCCTCGCCCTGGCCCGCCTTCTTGGATTACGCGAGCAACAACATCGTCGAGTTCAAGATGTATCCTCTTTACAAGAGTCAGCCCTACCAGGCCGGCGTCGCGGGACACATGTGTATTGAGGTGCGGCATCTCAAGCCGCCAAAGGGCGAAGGGCATCCGTCGAAGGACGCCCCGCAACCCAAGGGGCCGACGCCGCTGGAACTTCAGGTCTTCCGCGACAGCGGCCCGATGTTCCGCGATATGATGAAGGGATTCCGCATAAGACTCGTCGTCGAATCGTACGCCGCCGTCCACCACGGCCTGGGCGTCCGCGGAGAGAAGGGCGGGGCGAACGAGGTGGACCTCATATTCTTTACCGACAAGGACATGGATAAGCATGGCCGGGCGTTCCTAGAAAACGAGGAACTGATGCTGGATCTCGTGCGATGGGAACTGGGGTCGCAGGACATAGTGAACCACGTGTCGGGATACGGCAGCAACCCTACAATCCCGGTATTCGCCCCTCTGGGATCGAAATACATGTGGTGGTACGGTGGCCACACGATCTGGTTCAAACCTTCGCGGCAGCTCTTCGACAAGCACTTCGCCGGCAAGAAGCTGGACTACTCGCACTGGCAGCCGCAGCCGCCTGATAAGCACGTGCCGGCCGAGTTCGAGAAGATCGGCTGCCGCAAGCCCGTCCCTCCGAAGGGAGAGTCGGGAGGCGGAGGAGGAGACGGGAAATAGGGGCCTGGGAGTAGCGGGGGCCGGAAGCGGACGGGACGCGGGAAGTCCCGGGGAGGAGCCCGGTGAGCGAGATCAAGCCGATCGGACCGAAGGAGTTCCATGATGCGTTCCACAGGATACGCGAGGAGATATCCCGCGTGGTGGTTGGCCAGGATCGCGCGATCGAGCACATGCTGGCCGCTATATTCGCCGGCGGTCACGTCCTCCTGCGCGGGATGCCGGGCCTGGGCCGGACGCTGCTAGTCAAGACGCTGGCGCACGTCCTGGGACTGGAGTACAGGCGGATACAGTTCACGCCCGATCTGCTCCCGACCGACATCATCGGAACCGAGGTCCTGGAGAGCAGCTCTTCCACCGGCGAACGGTATTTCCGTTTCTTCAAGGGGCCGGTCTTCGCCAACCTGGTTCTGGCCGACGAGATCAACCGCAGCCCGACGCGGACGCAGAACACGCTGCTGGAGGTCATGCAGGAGCGCCAGGTAACTGTGGGCGGCCAGACGTATTTTCTGCCCAGGCCGTTCGTCATGATCGCCACCGAGAACTCGCAGGACACCGAAGGCGTCTTCCATCTCGGCGAGGCGCAGGTGGACCGGTTCCTGATGATGATCGAGCAGGAATATCCCGGGGGCAGCGAAGAAAAGCAGATGGTGCTCCAGACGACGGGCACTCACCGTGCGGAGGCTGAAACCGTGGCCGGCCCGGAACTGGTGCTGGCCATGCAGGCGCTCGCGCGGGAGGTCCCGGTGGTGCCGTCTGTAAGGGATTTCGCCCTGGCTCTGGTTAGGGGCAGCAGGCCCGGGGAGGAAGACGGGATAGCCGAGGCGGCAGGCCTGATACGCCTCGGGGCATCCCCGCGCGCCGCCCAGGCCCTGCTGCTGGCGGGCAAGGTCATAGCGCTGGCGCGGGGGCGCCGCCACGTAGCGAAACAGGACATCGTGGACATAGCCCGGCCCGTCATGTCCCACAGGCTTCTGGTGGATTATCGCGCGCAGGCGGAGGGCCGCGACGCCCGCCGCGTGCTGGATACGCTGATCGAGAACGCCCGGCGGCGAACCGTGCCGCGGACGTCCGTCTGGACCAGGGAACTGTTGCCGATAGAAGGGGGCCGCGATTTGAAGGAGGGCAGGTCATGATCGAGGCGAAATGTTCCGCGTGCGGAAAGACCTACAAGGTCAAGGAGGAATCCGCCGGCAAGAAGTTCAAATGCTCATGCGGGGCCATATTCAGGGTCCCGGCGCCGGGCGGAGCGCCGGCGGCGGCCGAGGGAACCGGAGCGGAAGCGGCGCAGGCGGTTCCGGCGGCGCCCGCCGTTCAGGTCTCCCGGCCACAGGCGCCGGCGGCGAGGCAGGAGCCGTCGGGATCGTCGCTATCGGAGGAACGCGCCTTCGAGATATTCAGGAAGCCCGAGCCGTGGACCGACGAGGAGATGGCCAGCATCGCGCGCCTAAAGGAAGCCAACGACAAGATAGTCTCGGAAATCCGCAAGATAGTCGTCGGTCAGGACAAGGTCGTGCGGCTGACCATGATCGGCCTGTTCGGCCAGGGGCACTGCCTCCTGATGGGCGTCCCGGGCCTCGGCAAGACGCTCCTGGTCAGGACCTTGGCGTCCAGCCTCTCGCTCAATTTCAAGCGCGTCCAGTTCACCCCCGACCTTATGCCATCAGACATCACCGGTTCCGAGGTCATCCAGGAGGACAAGGCGACGGGGGAGAGGCACTTCCGGTTCCTGCCCGGACCGATCTTCACCAACATACTGCTGGCCGACGAGATCAACCGCACCCCGCCGAAGACCCAGGCGGCGCTGCTGGAGGCCATGCAGGAGAGACAGGTGACCGTCGGCGGCGTCAGGCGCGACCTCGATTCGCCGTTCTTCGTGCTCGCGACGCAGAACCCCATCGAGCAGGAAGGCACATACCCGCTGCCCGAAGCCCAGCTCGACCGCTTCATGTTCCAGATAAACGTCGGCTACCCGACGGCCGAGGAAGAGAAACGGATACTGGCCCTGACCACTTCCGGGTACATGCCGGACATCAAGCCGGTCCTCGACCGCGACGAGATCCTGCGTCTGCAGAAACTGGTGCGCAAGGTCAATATCGGTGAGGACGTGGTGGACTTCATACTGCGCCTGGTCAGGGCGAGCCGTTCGACGGAAAGCGACGCCCCCGATTTCATCAAGAAGTGGGTCACGTTCGGGGCCAGCCCGCGCGCCAGCCAGAACCTCGTCATAGGCGCCAAGACCGTGGCGATCCTTGACGGCCGCAACCAGGTCAGGCGGGAAGATGTGATCGAGGTGGCCCACGCGGTGATGGGCCACAGGATAATCCCGAACTTCGCCGCCGAGGCCGAGGGAATCTCGCGGCAGAAGATCGTGGACGAACTGCTGAAGGCGGTGGCGTAACATGGCCGACATATTCGATCCGGAAACGATCGGGCGCGTCAAGGGATTGGCCGTCCGGAGCCTGCGGCTGGTCGAAAGCTTCATGGTCGGCATGCATAAGAGCCGGCTGAGGGGCATAAGCACCGAATTCGCCCAGCACCGCCAGTACGTGTACGGCGACGACACCAAGCACTTGGACTGGAAGGTCTTCGCCAAGACCGACCGGTTCTACGTGAAGGAGTACGAGGCGGAGACGAGCATGCGCGTCCGCTTCATGGTGGATACGAGCCGTTCGATGTTCTACAAGAGCGATGAGGCAGCGATGAGCAAATACGAATACGCCGCCACCGTCGCCGCCACGCTCTGCTACCTGTTGATGCAGCAGAAGGACACCTTCGGCCTGGTGCTGTTCGACGAGAAGATACGCGCCGTCCTGCCGGCCAAGGGCTCCGGCGGGCACTTCCGAAGCGTCGTGGACGCGCTTTCAAAGGCCGAGCCGGGCGGCAAAACGGACCTGGGCGGCGCCATGCTCTCCCTCGCCCCCCAGATCAAGCAGAAGGGTTTGGTGGTCGTCCTTAGCGATCTGGTGGACGAGACTGACAAGCTGGCCTACGGCCTGGGCCAGATGAGCTTCCTCGGACAGGACGTGATCATCTTCCACGTCGAGGATCCGGTCGAGAGGGACTTTCCTTTCGCCGGCCAGACCATATTCCTCGGCCTGGAGGAAGAGGGCAAACTCCTGTGCGAGCCGCGCGACCTCAGGAACGCCTACCTCGCCGAGAGACGCCGCCACCTGGAATCCATACGGGAGATATCCCTGCGCTTCGGATACGACGTGCAGGACCTGCACACCGACACAAGGCTTGACGAGGTCTTGTCCGGGTTCCTCTCGCTGCGGATGGCAAGACGAAGGTTCAGGTGATGAGGAAAGCGTGCAAAGGTTTTCTTTTTAGGAGATCTGGGGATGATAATCCGGCGGTTTTGCGTTAACCGTTCGGTCGCTGCAGTCGCAGCGCCATTTTACGCGATATTTGTCCTCGCAAGTTGTCCCCTTCTTCCGGCCGCCGAGAAGGCGCCGCCTCCCAAGGCGTCTCCGGACGATGCGCCGAAGGAGGCGAGGACCGAAGGGCAGGGCGATCCGTTCCCCGATCCCTATTCGGGACCGCCTGATTTCATCGCGCCCGCCATGGGGGTCATGAGCGGGGGATACGGTCGCGACCGCGACGCTCTGTCGAAGGCGATGGAGCTGTCGTTCGAGCCGGCGTTCTACACGCTGAACGATCTTTGCGGGTATTCGAAGCCCGAGCCGCGGTCCGCGGCGCTGGTGACGAAGGCCCTGGAGAAGGAGAAGCAGGGGGAGTACCGGGAGGCGCTGGAGATATACCAGAAGGTGATCAACGAGTTTCCCGAGGATCTGCATCGAGTGTCGAAGTACGGGATATTCGTGCCGGTATCGCAGTATTGCCAGAGGCGGATATTGAGGTTTCCCGCTAAGGACCTGCAGTTTTACCGCGAGAAGCACGATGCGAAGGCGAAGGAGGCGTACGAACAGGCGGTGGCGAAGCACTCTTTGGAAGGTCTGGCTGAGATACGCGATCGGATGATGGCGACCTCGTACGGCGGTCGGGCGATGCTGGCGCTGGGGGACGCGGCGCTGGACCGAGGGCATTATCTCGAGGCGTTGGAGTATTACGAGACGGTGAGGGACTTTTTCCCGGACAAGGATCTCCACACTTCGGAACTTGGGTTGAAGATCGAGTATTGCCGGAAGATGCTGAGGCAGGCGGGAGCGTCCGGCGGGAAGAAGCTGGAAGGCGGCGGTGCTTTAAGCGCCGAGGACAGGGGGCGGCTGCAGCGTTTGGCTGCTGAGGCGAAACCTGAGGAGGAGGCGTATCATTCTCAGCTTGCCAGCGCGCCGAACATATCGGCCGACGATTACACGCTGATGCCGCCGACCGACGATCCGCTGGGCCTCAAACCGCCGGTGTGGGAAGACACTCTGCCTAACTCGCAGAACGACTTCTACATATATTCCCATCCCGTCATAACGAAGAACAGCGTCATATACCGTTATAAAAACGTCGTTTACTGCCGCTCGCTTTTGACCGGAGAGCTGCGATGGAAGAACGACATGGGCGGCCGCGTTGTCTGGCAGAACTGGATGACGAGGCAATTCCATCAGGAAGATGTCCTGGTTCAGGACGGCCTGGTGTTCACGCCGATCTACAAGCGCGGGCCGACGCTGGTGGCGCTGGACGAGGTGACCGGTCAGCTCAGATGGGCCATCGGGCCGATGACGGCCTCGACGCCTGAAGAGGCGAAGATGCGTTTCGAGTGCGCGCCGGCGGGCGGACCCGGGGCGGTGTACGCCGGGTACATACTCGACGATATCGAGGGGGATACGCACGTAGACAGCGAGTACGGGGTGATAGCGCTGGAGAGCAAGACGGGGCGGATCCTGTGGCGCAGGCCGATATGCCGTTATCGGCCGGGGCTTTTTTCGGCCGGCATGGCGGCTCGGTATCGGAACCGGATAAGGAGCTTCGTGTCGCCGCCGCTCTACCACGAGGGCACGGTCTATTACTGCACGAACATGGGGGCCGTGGCGGCGATAGACGCGCTCTCCGGCCGCGTCAGGTGGGCGATGAGATATCCATACTACGCATTCATCACGGACATACACGACTTCACGCGGCAATTCGGAGAAGGCGGCGGACCTGTCCAATACACGAGGTATCTCGTCTATGCGCCGCATCCGATGGTCTGGTATGCCCAGAGACCGCTGCTGATAGGTGAGAAGCTGTACGTATTGCCGATAGACTCTCCATTCATGTTCTGCATAAGCCGGCGCGACGGGAAAGTGCTGTGGACGCAGGGCAAGGGCGCTGGCGGAAGGCCGATCCCGCCCCACAACCATCCTGTGAGACCGGGAACCGGCGGACCGGCGCACCTGCTGGGAACGCTTAAGAGCGGCGAGCTGGTCGTCACCTACAGTAACAGATGGCACCCCGGCCCCGTCCATCTTCTGGATCCCAACACGGGCAAGGTCGTGTGGGAGTCAGACGACATAGCGATCAGGGACACGCAGCCGACGCTCAAGTACAGGTACGGCGACAACAACATAAGGACCTTCTGCCTGGGTTCTGATGGTTGGACTTGGCAGAATTCCGCCAGGCCCTTCATCACTTCCGACGAGAAGCTCTACATAACGAGCTGCACTTACTGGGGCTACCCGATCTTCGGATGGTCGAGCCATCTCACGGAACTCAGTATCCCGGAGAAGAAGATACTCCAGAGGCGGCGTTTTCTGAGCGGAGAACTTCTGGCCACATGTTCGGTCACCATTCACGAGGATGCGCCGAACCGGCTCAAGCTCCTCAATGATCTCCCGCACAAGGACGAAAGGATCAAACAGGAGATCAAGATGGTCGAGGAGATGACGCAGGACACGGATCCTGAGAACGAGCATGGGCCGTTTTTGCCTTTTTCGCGGGTGACAGCGGAACGGTATGGGGCAAAGTTCGAGTTGCGGATAAGCCCGCGGACGATAGGGATGGTATACGACAGGGAGGCCGTGAAGAGGGCGCTGGCTGGGCGGGAGGATCCAGAGGGACTGTTTGGGCGGGCGGAGCTGGCATTGGGGGAGAGTCGTTTGGAGGAGGCGGCGAAACTGTTCGAGAGATGTCTTGGTCGAGCGTCGGCGCAGGATTTGGATTTTCGAGCGGCGATCAACCAGCAGTTGTACCAGGTGCACAAGCGGTTGGCGCAGGGAGGGGTCAGGGCGGGAGATCTCGAGCGGGAGATGGCGAATTGCGTAGGGATGAGCCGAACGGTAGGGACGTTGGGGGACGAGATAGAGACTATATTTGCGCTGGCTGAGGCGCACGAGCGGAGGGGAGATTTTGGGACGGCGGAGCGGATGTTGCGGATGGCGATAAAGGTGTATGGGCAGTACGAGTATCCGTTGCCGTCTGCGCTTGGCAGCGGGAGCGTCCAGTTGATGGATGCCGCGCTTGGGGTGCTGGGCCGTGGGAGCGAGATGGTGAAGGGGACGATGGACCGCGTGGAGATGGGGAGGAGTTTCGAGTTGTTGAAGAAGGGGTTGCCTTTGTATTTCAGCGCGTTGTCGCCGTTGGAGAAGGACTTGACGGTGCGGGTAGGAGATCATGCGGCGGAGAGGTTGTTGAGGTTGAGTGGGAAGTCGGCGGAAGTAGGGAAGAGGATGGAAGAGGCGGCGCGGTTGGCGTTGGAGGGGAAGGGGGAGGCGGAGCGGTTGCAGGGCTTATGGGAGTATCCCGGGACGGCGGCGGGGCAGGCGGTGTTGGAGGAGTTGTTCAGGAAGGCTGCGGGGGAGAAGGGTGCTGAGTGGCGGCGGCGGATGTGGCGGCTTGCGGATGTGGCGCGGGTGGCAGGGTTGAAGGTGCCGGAGGCATATCGCGCCAGGGTAAGCGCTCCTGAGAAGGCGGCCGAGACGGGGCTGGAGGGTCCGTTTGAGGAGAGGGAGGAGGGGATAGAGACGAAAGAGGGGACGGCGTGGCTGGTGTTGGACATGAAGGGGGATAAGGGGAAGGCTGCGGGGAAGATGTTTTTAGGCGGCAAGGTGCAGAAGCGGTTTGACAGCAAGTTTTTGCTGAGCTGCGTGGATATGGGTAGCGGGAAGACGATATGGAAGGGCAAGGAGGAGTGGGGGGACAGGGTGACGGAGGAGATAAGCCTGAGGGGTAAGGGGAACGAGGCAGGGTTTTTCGAGGCGATCGTGTATGGGGACGTGGTGGTGACGCACGGGATGTACGACGTTTTGGCGTTTCGGATGGAGGACGGGAAGCTGAAGTGGAGGTACCAGGTGCCGTTCGATTTCGAGATACGG
>CALKMO010000319.1 GCA_937991785.1 uncultured bacterium
GCCGCATCCGAGCCTGTTCGGAAGACTGTTCGTTCCTGTGGGGACGGATGTGCCGGAAAACATCCGGGCGATAAAGCCCGGAGCCGGGGCCGAGGCGGCGGCGCGGAGGCGGGAGGCGGAGGCGCGCGCCCGCGAGGCGACGTTGCCGGGGTTGCCGGTGCGCGCCGAGGAGCTGGAGCCGCTGCTCGGCGGCTGCGTGGCCGGCGTCAAGCGCGTGCCGAAGGGGCCGGAAATCAGCGGCGACCTCAAAGACCCCATATGGAAGACCGCTACGCCGGCGGTCCTGCGCTACCTCGATCTCCAAATGCCTTCCACCGAGGTCGAGAAGAACAGGACGTTCGTATATCTGCTGGCGGACGAGGATGCCCTGTACATCGGCGTGGACTGCGAAGAGCAGTTCATAAAAGAGATCTCCGTAGACTCCGGCGCCCTGTGGACAGACGACGTCGTGGACGTGTTCCTGGATCCGGGCAGGACGGCGGATTACCGGTACATCCACATCGAGTTCAACAGCCGCGGGAAGATGACCAAGCGGTATATGAAGAACGACCTGAGCTGGGATCCGAAGGGTCTGGCGCTGAAGACGGCAGTGGGCGACGACAGGTGGACGGCCGAGCTGAAGATTCCGTTCGAGGACATGGGCGTCGAAAAAGGGAAACGCCCGATCCTATGGGGTGCCAACTTCGGCCGCAGCAGGTGGGCCAGGCGGCCGGCGATGGACGAGACGCCGGGCTGGCTGAACTGGGACACCATGTGGCAGCCCAACCCGATCGGATCCCCGCACACGCCGGAGTGGTTCGGGAACCTGATATTCGAAAAGGCGGACCTCGTTCAGGAAAAGCTGGCCGCATTCCTTTCTTCGAAGGGGATGGACCTGGCCGCCGCCGGGCTCAGAATCTGGAGCCCCGACGCGCCGAAGCCGCGGTCCGCCGACGTCGAGGACGGCTATGGTCCGCCGGTCGAGCCTGCCTTCGCGAGGGAGCCCGTCGCGGTCAGGCAGGGCGATCGGGTCAAGATTACATTCGCGGTAAAGGAGTACTGCGACGCGGCGGTGTGGATCGAGGACGATGCGGGCAGGATCGTGCGCAGGTTGGATGCCGGCGTCCTGGGACCCAACGCCCCGCCGCAATTCGTCCCCGATTCGCGCGAACAAACTCTGGTCTGGGACGGCAGGGACGAAGACGGGAACCCGGCGGACATAGCTAAATGCCGCGTGAAGGTGGGATTGGGGCTGAGGGGAAAATTCGAGCGGATAATAGGCTGGAAGCCCGGCATCGGCGGGATACGCGGCATAGTCGCCGGCAGCGACGGCGCGCTGTGCGTGATGACCGGCGAGGTGTCGGTGGACCACGGCTGGGGCGGCTGCTGGATCCGCGCCTTCGACTCCGACGGCAGATACCTGCGCCAGATATATCCCTTCCCGCCGAACCTGCCGCTCTCAAAGCTCGCCGGCGCCAGGCCGATCCCGCTGCCCGACGGCTCCTGGCTGCCGGTGATTTACCAGGGCCTGAACCATTCCCTCCTCCCGCAGACGCCCGGCATACCGGATCAGCAACCTGCCATGACAAGGGACGGGCATATAATCATGTCCAACATGACCTTCCGAGGCATGGGGCACGGCAGAAGACTGCTCAAGATCGGCGCCGACGGCAGCGTCCCCGCCGATTTCCTCGGCCCGCAGATATCCCGCTACCAGCTCGACGGCCACTTCCATATCGCCCTGTCTCCGGACGATAAATACGTATATGTTACCGGCCTGAAGGGGCGGTACATGTGGGACGGCGGCGATCTCCACCACGCGGTTTACAGGGTCGGATGGGACGAGCCGGACCTGAAGGAACTTTTCCGCAAGCCGTTCATAGGCGATCCGATGAGGGCTGGGCGGGACGAGAGAAGCCTGAACAGACCGCTGGGCCTGGCCGTGGACGCCGAGGGCAGCATCTTCGTGGCCGATTCGGGCAACGGCCGCATCGCCGTCTTCCGGCCCGACGGCTCGCCTCTCAGGCAGATGCCGCTGCCCGCGGCGTGCAACGTCGCCATAAACAGGAAGACCGGAGCGATCTACGCCATAGGCAAGCCCGACGCCGGCAAGGGATATGCGCTGGTCAAGTTCAAATCGCCGGCCGACCCTTCGCCAGCGGCCAAGGTCCACCTTCAGGGCGGTTCCAACTTCGCCCTGGCCGTCGTTCCTAACGCCGATCCTCCGATCGTGTGGATCGCCAACGGCGACAAGGTGCTCGACAAGGGCGACTCCCTGGAACTCGCCGGCAACCTTAACAAGATGCACTCCGGCCCCTATTCGGACGTCTCCTGCGGCTTCGAGGGGCACCTGATGACGGTCAACCCGAAGACGGAAGAGGTTATCGTCGGCAAGTGGCACGTCTTCGACGGGAAAACCGGAAAATTCCTGCGCCATATAAGGCTCGACAGGGCCGACGGGTGGGGCGGCGAGATCGCCATAGGGAAGGACGGCAACTTCTACGTCAGGTCCGGAAGCGGATCGAACGCCCTGTGGAAATACGGCCCCGACGGCAAGCGCCTGCCCTTCAGGGAAGGCGTGATGGAGGTGCCCAAACTATACGGCGGCCACGGCAACTCCAACCGCGGCCACTGCGTGGGGCCGGACGGAGACATATACTTCGTCCACCACTACATTCCGCATGGCAATACGGAGACCACGCTGTCGCGGATCGCCCCGGACGGAACCGTGAAAAAGTCGGAGTTCGTAGAGAACCATCTGGTGTCCGGATCGGGCGTCCAGGTAGACCGCCGCGGCTACATCTACATGGGGTTGGCGGTCAAACCCTTCGGCGAACCGTACCCGAAGTGGTTCGAAGGCAGGTTGCCGTCATCCGGCGCCGCGCCAGAACCGTGGTTCTTCTACCGGCAGATGTACGGTTCGATAGTGAAGTTCAAGCCTGAGGGCGGGAGGCTGGTGTCAGATCCAGAAGGCCCGTACATGGCCACCAACTACTCGCACTTCCACCGCTGCCGCATCGAGGGGGCCGTATGGGTGCGCTACGGGTATTCGCAGATGCACCAGAAGGACATCGAGTCCTCGCGATGCAACTGCCAGTCCGCGCGCTTCGGCATGGACGGCTTCGACCGCATCTACATCCCCGACTCGATGCGCGCCTCCGTAGACATCGCGGACGCTAACGGAAACAGGATAATACGCCTGGGGCGCTACGGGAACATGGACTCTCGCGGCCCGGGAAGCCCTATCCAGAAGCCCGAGCTGCCTATGAGCTGGCCGCTGGTGGTTTGCGCGACGGATTCAGCCTGTTATGTCGCCGACCAGGTCAACGGCTGGGTGCTGAAGATCGCGCTAGGCTACGCCGTCGAAAAAGAGTGCTCGATCAAGTAGAGAGGATCCGTGGAGCGCCACGGAGCGGCTGCACGTGCGGGCTTGCGCCGCGCCGGGGAAACTAGGAGGGAATGGGGGGGACGGAGCTGGTCCGCGGATGGGTCGGGCGCCCCGCGGCCATGGAAGACCGTCGGGACGATCAGCAAGGAGTCCGGGAAATCCCCGGCCTCTGCATGGGCCGAGGCAGGTTCCGGATCGGCAGGCTGCGAAAGGAGGAACGGAAAATGAGAAGGCAGATCGGTGTGGGGTATACACTTGCCGCGCTGGCGGCTTCCTCGTGGATGGCTGCGGCGCCGCTGGCGGCAGGCGACGGGTCGGAACCGATGGAGGTCCAGGAGGAACCATCCACGCTCCACTGCCTGGCTGTCAGGTGGCCTGTCAAGGGCGACGACAACGCCAACGCGGTCATAGAGGTTCAGTACCGCAAGGCGGGAGACGCGGACTGGAAGCAAGGCTATCCTCTCTTCCGGACCGAAAAGGCGGTCACCGGCGATCAGAAGGGCCAGTGGAACTTCGAGTTCAGCACGATAAAGGCTAACAGGCTGCCGGGAGGATGGATATTCGCCGGCAGCATAGTGGATCTCGAGCCCGACACGGTATACGAGGTGAAGCTCTCCCTGAAAGACCCGGACGGCGGCGACACTGAAAAGACGCTGAAGATGCGGACCATCGCCGAACCGAAGGAACCGCCGGGCATGAACATCCGGCACGTGGTTCCGGGCGCCGGAGGCGGCTCCGGCACGAAGGAAGACCCATTCAAGGGCATCGAAGCAGCAGCGGCGGCCATGAAGCCCGGCGACCTGTTCCTGCTGGAGAAGGGGCGATACGAGGTCAAGGGCGTGATTGACTTCAAGACCAGCGGCACGCAGGACAAGCCGATCATATTCCGCGGCGCCGGCGCCGACGAGACAGTGATAGACGGCGGCGGCGACGAAAATACGAAGGGCCGCCTTATAAGCGCCGGGAAGATAAAGCACGTATGGCTGGAGGACATGACGATCCAAGGGCGACAGTATGCCATAGTGGCACACGAAGGCTCCAATTGGGTCATACGCCGCTGCAAGTTCCAGAAGATGGAGAAGGGGTTCACGGCGCACAACGGAGGCTACGGCGTCTCGCGAGGCCACTTCATAAGCGACAACGTGTTCATAGGCCCTACCTCATGGCCGAGGACGAAAGGGATCGAGGCGTACTGCGCCACGTATATAAGCGGGTCCGGACACGTGATCTGTTACAACAGGATGCAGAACCTCGGCGACGGAACCCACGGCACCGGCCACGGAAACTGGTCGGCCTGCGACATACACAACAACGACGTGCACATATCAACAGACGACGGGTTCGAGGCCGACTACGGCGAGACCAACATCAGGGTGTTCCGCAACCGCATCGTCAACGTGGCTCACGGGATCACCGCCCAGCCCTCGCAGGGAGGGCCGCTCTACTTCTTCCGTAACGTCATATACAACGCCACCTATTCGCCGTTCAAGCTTCACAACGACACCAGCGGCGTCCTGATCTTCCACAACACGTGCCTCCGAAACGGACCGTGCTTCCCGATACAGCCGGCCAACGAGACCGTCAGCGATATAGTGACGCGCAACAACCTGTTCCTCGGCACCGGCGGGGCGGCGCTGCCGACCAGCGGCCGCATGACCCGCTGCGATTTCGACTCGGACGGCTGGGGCGGATTCAAGGGCGAGTTCGCGAGATGGAACGGCAAGGGTTACAAGACGTGGGAAGACGCGAAGGCGGCGGGAGCGCTCTATAAAAACATCGGCGCCTACATTATAAACCCCGCGACCTGCTTCTCGAGCGGGCTTCTGCCGCCGGCGGACCCGAATACCACGTTCAAAGGCGAGGAACTCGACTTCCGCCTGAAGGAAGGCTCCGATGCCGTGGACAAGGGCGTCGTCCTGCCGAACTTCAACGACGGGTTCAAGGGCAAGGCGCCGGACCTCGGCGCAATAGAACTGGGAGATCCGCAGCCGCACTACGGCCCGCGCCCAAGGAAATAAGCCTGGCGCGGGCTTCCGGCGCGCCGCCCTGCCGGCCTGGGGAGGAACTGTGCGGGGGAGTCCGTACGCCGCGGCGAGGGCAGACCCGGTGCAGCCATCCGCCATGGAGGAGCGGATCGCGCGGGGAAGGAGCGGACCTCGCGGGGGAGATGCGGCGCGATGCCTCGCCGAAAGGCCGCCGCGTCAGAATTTTTCGACGAGCTCGACGATCTTTTCGTAGTTTCTGAGCGTCAAAGGCGAGAGCACCCTGCCGTATGGGCAGGCCGAGGGCTGGAGCACGAACCCGCGCCCATCGCCCTCCGTGCCTTCGCGCAGCGCCTTTTCGACCTTTTCCGCGAACCTGTCCGTCGGCAGCGTCTCTATGTCGCTCACCTCCAGGTTGCCGAACAGCACCAATTGCTTCCCGTATTTCTTCCTTACATAGGACAGCTCCACGTCGCCCTGCGGAGGCGGTTCTATGGGGTCCAACCCCATGCATCCGGTGGAGCAGATATCGTCCAAGATAGCTTTCAGCCTGCCGTGCGAGTGTATCCGGGCGAAGCCCCCGTACTTGTGAATGATTTCCACCATGGGCCTGTCGTAGCGCACGACGTACTCGCGGAAAAGCGCCGGCGGCAGGTAGGGCGGCGAGGCGTATTCCGGTCCCACTATTCGCCACAGCCTCCCGGGGAGCGCCTTCGCCACCGCCTCGACCTTCGGCAGTATCTCCCTTGACGCCCTCTCCAGCGCCCGGTGGAACAGCTCCTGTTCCGTAAGGGCGATGACCGTGTAAGTCCCCATGTCGAACAGGGATGCGACGGCGCACAGCGGATCGCCGCAATCTATCATGCCTATGCCGGCATCTCCGATCCGCGCCTCCATCGCCAGGAACGGCTCTATGTCAGGTTCTCCTCCGGGGGGCCGCTCGGGAAGCTCCAGCCATGCTTTGAAATCCTCGACGTCTTTGCAAAGATGTTCGACGGTCCAGACCGTGTCCACGTCGCGATCCCGCCGCGTGCGTTCGGTTAGCACCCTTTTCCCCGCTCGTATGGTGGTCACAGCATGCCGGCTGCCTTTATCGTCTTCGAGAGTATCGGTCTTCCGCAATTCCGCCGCGGGGTCGGGCGGCCTGTTCCTGAGGGGGACGCCGCGCCTGGCTATGAGGTCCGTCTTTTCCCTGGTCAGATCCAAAAGCGGCCGCCACGACGGATGGTTGAAGATGTTGAACGGGTCCGGATCGTCCGGATCCTGCTGCCCGTCCAGCTCGTAAAAACTGACCGGAGGCCTGTCAGCCGGCTGCCCGTTCAGCGTCGCCATAAGCCGTTCGCGGCGGGTCATGCGTTCGCCTCCGGAAGCTTCCCGCGCTCCGCTGCCGCAAGCGGCGCAGCGTGTCATGCCGGTCGGCGCGCGTTCGAAAACGCCGTCCGCGCCTCGTCCAGCGCCTGGAATATCGCCTCCACGTTCGGCAGCGGCACGTCCGGACCGATTTCAGCCTTTATCCACAGACCGCCTTCGGGAGAGCCCAGCTTCGCCACGGCCTCCCG
>CALKMO010000320.1 GCA_937991785.1 uncultured bacterium
CAACCCGCACCTGGCCATCCACAAGCCGTATATAGACGCCGTAGCCTACGACTGCCAAAAATGCGGCGGCAAGGCTTCCCGGGTGCCGGAAGTCATAGACTGCTGGTTCGATTCCGGCGCTATGCCTTTCGCCCAGTGGGGATACCCGCACGCGCCGGGCTCGAAGGAGAAGTTCGAGGCGTGCTTCCCGGCGGACTTCATAGCAGAGGCCATAGACCAGACGCGCGGATGGTTCTACAGCCTGCTGGCGATAAGCACGATGGTCTTCGACGGCGCGAAGATGCCGCACCCTTTCAGGAATTGCATAGTCCTGGGGCATGTACTGAACCCGGAGGGAGAGAAGCTTTCGAAGTCCAAGCGCAACTATACCGAGCCTTCCGATCTGATCGCGAAGGTCGGAGCGGACGCGATGCGATGGTACTTCTACTCGTCAAACCAGCCTTGGACCTCGACGAGGTTCGACGACAGGGCGGTAGCCGAGGCGCAGAGGGAGTACATCGTCAAACTGTGGAACGTGTACAGCTTCTTCGCCATTTACGCCCGCATAGACGGCTTCGACCCTTCCGACGGCGCCGGCGCGGTTCGGCGCTTCCTGCCGTCCGAATTCGCCGGAGCAAGGGGCTACAGGCCGGCGCGGGAGCGGCCGCTGCTGGACAGGTGGATCGTATCCGAAACCAACCTTGCCGTGCGGGAATTGCGGCGGACGCTCGACGATTTCGACTGCTACGGAGCCGCCCGCGTGCTGCTCGATCTGTGCGAGTCGCTCTCCAACTGGTACGTGCGGCGGAGCAGGGCCAGGTTCTGGAAGGGCGAGAAAGACGCCGACAAGTACGACGCATACTGGACGCTGTACGAGTCGCTGATGACGGTCGTCCGCATGACCGCGCCGTTCACGCCATTCCTCGCCGAGGAGATGTACAGGAACCTGGCGCGCTCATGCTGGCCTGACTCGGTCCCCGAGAGCGTCCACATGTGCGCCTTCCCCGATGCGGACGATGCGGCGGTAGACGAGACGCTCTCGCGGGAAATGGCCCTCGTCCGCGAAATCGTCCGCCTCGGCCGCGCGGCGAGGACCTCAGCAAGGCTGAAAGTCAGGCAGCCGCTGCGCATGGCCGAGATCGTCTTCGCCAACCCGGCTGACAGAGAGACCGTGCGCAAACATATGGGGCTGATAGCGGACGAACTGAACGTCAAGGAGATCCGCTACAACGATGATATCGTGCCGACACAATACGCCGCATACGCGATAAGGCCGAACTTCAAGGCCATCGGGCCGAAGCACGGGCCGCTTGTCCCGAAAATAAAGGCGGCGATGGAGAAGGCGGACGCCGGCGCGGCATACAGAGAGATGGTGCGCGAAGGTCGGATAGTCCTGGAGCTGCCGGAGAGGATCGAGCTTTCGCCGTCGGAGGTAGAGGTGGTCGTGGAGGCGCGCGAAGGCTACGCCGCCTCCGACAGCCGCCGCGCCGTCGTCGTGCTCGACACTCGGCTGGACGAGGAGCTCATCGAAGAAGGGCTTGCCCGCGAGATCGTCAATCGCGTCAATTCCCTCAGAAGCGACATGGACCTCAGCTACGACGCTAGGATACGCCTGGCCGTTTCGGGGTCGGATCGGCTTGCTAAGATATGCGCTAGGTTCGCCGATTACATCAAGGGCGAAACGCTGGCCGTTTCCCTGGAGACCGGTCCGGTCCCGGTCCCGGACGGCGCGGCGACTTCCAAGGCCGACCTCGGCGGCGAAAGCGCGATCCTCGGCATAACGCGCGCTTAGGATAGAAGGCGATGCCGCCCCAGCATTTCGGCTGCTTCCATGCGTGGAGGCGGGGACGGATTCGCCGCCACGGCTTGTACGACTGTACGGCGCGGCGATTCACGTCGCGGCGCAGCGTGCGGTCGGTTCTTTCCAGGCGCTTGGGCGCAAAACAACAGGCATGTCTCGGCGGATGCAAGACGGAGCGTCCCGGCCTATCCGTCAGCTCGCCGGGCAAGAGCCTCCGCCGCCTTCCTAAGGTTTGAACCTCCCGACGGACAGCAGCCACCTTTCCGGCAACCGGCGGCTGCCGTGGATGGCGTGGTGCAGGACCACAAGAAGGTCGTTGCCCTTGTACCGCAGCATCCTCTCGTTGACGAACTCTACGCCCGGCCCATGCACCTTCGCCCTGGAGAAAACTTCCTTCCGCCATTCCGTCTCGAATATATAGGGAGGTTTGAAGACGAGCGGTTTTATTTCAGCCGTACGTCCTATCGCTTCCTCGACGCGTTCGCGTATCAATTTCCTCGCGTCCGCCGGCGCCAAGTGTACGGCGCTGTGCCGCGATACGCCCTCCTTAACCGGCGCAGCGACGATGTTTTTCACGAGCTTCCGGGCCTCCTCGCAGGCGTGCAGATCCCCCGATACGAAGACCCACGGCACGCCGAAGTAGCCGGCCATAGCGCCGGCGATGCCCATTTCGCCTATGGGCATGCCGTTCAGCCTGTATTCGCGCACGTCGCCCGTACACGTGTGGGTCAGCGTGCCGTGAGGGGTGTTCGACATCGCGTGCATGCCTACTTGGAGCATGGCGTCGCACTTGCCGTCGAGTCCAGGCAGCCAATAGGGGCGTTCGGTGCCCCGGTAGATGCGGATCCCAGCACGCAGTTCCTCAACTAGTATCGTCCTGCCAGCACCGTGGGCGTCGTTGACGAGGACTTCCTCGACCCCGGCCGCGAAACAACCTTCCGCCGCCGCGTTGACCTCGGCCGTCAGCAGGCGCTGCATCTCCGACCGCTCGTAGACCCCCTTGGCCTCGTTGGCATAATTCGAGTGCCTGGTATCCCAATCGTCGACCCCGCATACCCCTTCCAGGTCGGTAACCATGTAAACCCGCCTGACCTTGCCCCTCTTTCCTGCCGCCATGGCTATCCCCCCCATTATCACTGCGGAACATCGGGCCGCGGCGCGTTCGCCGATCTCCACGCCCCCATCCGTCCTCTATCCGAGCGCCGCGCCGTCCCGCGCCGGCGACGGGAGTCGCGCCTACCCGTCCGCCAGGGGCCTTCGGCCGCGCCGCGACTTCGCGGAGATCGTAGCCGCTGCGGCCGGGATCGCAGAGATGGTAGGCCATCCGTTGGGCACCGCAAGCGCCGGCGGCTCGGCGCGATCCGGCGCGCGCCGTGCCGCGACGCCAGGCCCCGCATTAGAAAGGCGAGGAGGGAGCGACCGCGCCCGATTTTTTAGGCATAGAAGCCGTCGGCCCGGAGCGTCTATACTTAGGGAAGCCTCGGCTGCCCGACCGGGAGGCGGAGGTTTCGCGGGCCGTCCCGAAGCCCCTTGCCGTGCGCTGGGATAAGGAGAACCGTCCGGTTCGTCCTGACGGGAAGTTTTCGGACGGGACGCAGGTAAGACGCGGAGGGAAATCCCGATGCGGTTGCGCGGGGCGTCGCGCATGGCTTCCGCCCGGACATTCGCGCGGGCGGCGACGGGCGGCAGGGCGTTCCTTGCGGCGATCTTCGCGGCGCTACTGACGTGCGCCGCGGCGCCGGCCGACACGATAGTCCTGACCGACGGATCGGTCGTGGAGGGCGTCGTAGTAGACGAGACGCCGGAATCCGTGACGGTTCAGTCGGGGATGGAGAAGAAGACGATAGCCAGATCGAGGATATCGAAGGTCGTCCGGGCCGACCGGCAGGAGGGGATGGCGGCGCGGAAATACTCGCCGGAGGAACTGCGCGAAGTTTACGGAAAGATCCGCGAGGTCGGCAGCCCGCTGGCGGAGAAGCGGCGGGAGGCGATCGAACGCGCCAAGGCGATCGGCGAACCGGCGGCGATTGCGATGATCGCGGCGCTGAACCCGTCGCATGTGCCGGACGAATGGGAGCGGATAGGCGCGCTGAGGGCGTTGGCGGCGATGAACTTCGCCGACCCGCTGCTGAGCAAGACGCTCGCTTGGTCGGCGGTAAAGGATCCGTCGCTCGAAGTCAGGCGCGAGGCGGCCGCGACGATCCGGCAGCTCAAGGACTCGCATGCTCTCGGCCTGATACTCGGCCACGCAATCGCCTCGCATGACGACGCCCGCCAGCGCCGCCTTGCCGCCTGGGCACTGAAGGAGATAGACGATCCGCGCGCCTTCGCCGCCCTGGTCGGCATGGTGGCGCCCGGCGAGAAGCTCGGCCGCGGAAACATAACCGGGGTCAGACGTATAGACGTGAAGGGTCCTGTACTGCCGGGCCTCGGCGACACGCCGACGATCCCGATATTCCTGCCGGAGGGCGAGGTTGCGGGCACGGAAGCCAATCCCGAATCGCCGGCCGCCAAGGTATTGAAGGACATCGCAGGCAAGGACCTGGGAAACGATCAGAGCGCGTGGACGGCGTGGCTGGCCGAAAAGCTCGGCGTCTGCTCGCCCGGCCAGTCGCCCGACGACAGCGAGCGGAAGAAATCCCTTCGCGAGAAGCTGGGCCTGCCCCCCAACACGGCCGTGCCCGCCCGCTGAGGGCGCTGCGCCGCGGAGACGGCCGCCGCTAATAAAACGGGCGCCCGCTCCGCTCGGACGAATGTGCGCCTCTCGCCGCGTAATCCCGGCCGCCGCCGGCCTCCCGGAAGGGATCGGAAGCGGCAGGCGCCAGGGCGCGATCCGTCGGCGGGCGCGCGATCACGATACCGGACGGACGATCCCGTCCGTGTCGCGCCTCGGGACCAATAGCTCGGGACGCACGGTCGGAAGGAGCTTGCCGGGGATCAGCCGCTTGCCGTCCGACAGACCGTCCCGGGGACGGGCGGCGAGCGTCTCGACAAGCCGCCGGCGCCATATCTCGACGCGCTCGGCATACGACGGATCGCCGGACCTGTCGTGCAGCTCCTGCGGATCGGAAACCAGATCGAAGAACCACTCGCGGCCGGACTTCGTGTCCCACGCGAACTTCTCCCTGCCGTCGGTCACGAATTGCCACCCGACATCCTCATAGCATGAGCTGTGTTCGCCGTGGACGTATTCGCGCCACGCGGCCTTCGGATCGCGCAGCAGCGGCAATATGCTCCGCCCCTCAACTGACGGAGGTACCGACACCCCGGCGGCATCCAGTATGGAAGGCATTATGTCGTAGTGCG
>CALKMO010000321.1 GCA_937991785.1 uncultured bacterium
ACCCTCCGGGGCCCACTTCTTAACCTCGCCGGTCTTCAGATCGCACGTCCATATCGTTCCGTGCGGGCCGGGGTGCTGATACCCCGCGCTCGTCGTCATGATCAGCCGGTCCCGTTTCGAGTCGTACGCGATCGCGGTGAAACTATCCACGACCGTCATGGGGAGGGGTTCGCCGGATGTTTTCATCTCGGTCCATCCCCTCCCGCCTTCCAACTTCCAGAGACCAGTCTTGGAACGGTTCTCCTTTCTTGCCGCCCAACAAACCGCCCCGGCCGGCGTCGAGACGAGAAAGGACGTGTACTTGCTGGCGTTGAATGGAAGATCTCCGAATTTTTCGGCGAACGGCCATGTCCTGGCCGCAGTATCGTAGGAAAGCGTCATGCCGTCTTTCAGGAACACGATGCGCCGAATGGAAGGATCGTAAACATATGCGTGGTAGTTATGTCCGGCCCTTGGGGCGCCGTTGAATGCCCACGTTCCCGGACCGTCGAGCCCATAGTTGAATTCCAGCGCGAACATCGGCCGGCAGGAGATGCTCCATCGGTTGCCTGTTATGCTGTAGTGGGCCGCGTCGTTGCCGAAGTAGGCGCTGTGCCCTCCGCCCATGTGGACGATCTCGTCGCGCTCCGTATCCAGCGCCACCGTGCTCCATGCCCCGCCCTGCCGGTTCTCGATGCGGCGGGGATAATCCATCGCCGTCCATGCGTTCGGCGGTATGCTTTTCAAGAACGCCTCGTTTGCCGCCGGATCGGGCGGCGGGAGGTCCTTGACGTACCATTCGGGATCGAACGCCCCGGTCCTGAACTCCATCGTCCCCGGTTTGACGCCGTGCTTCGCCGTACCTTCCGCTTCGGGCCTGGAGACATCATCGAGCCGGCAGAGCCACGAGCTATGGGCGCTGCCCTTCTCGGTACCGGGACCGACCAGGAGCACAAGGTCATCGTCGGAAACCGCCGCGCAGGCGGCTTCGACTGGATTTTGGGGCGGACCGCCCTTGTCGAGATGCGCCACAATCGCCCATTCGTTCTTCGCGACATCATAGGTCCACATTTCGAACGGCAGCACCCGATATAGCATCGCGTAATAGTCGTTGGTGGTGCGGTAGCCCTTCCCGCCGATCAGTACGATCTTGCCGCTCTTCGGGATGCGCAGAAGCGCGTGGCCGAAACGCGGCGAGGGCGAGAGCGGCGGCTTCCTTTCTTCCCACGTCCGCGAGGCGCAATCGTAAAGCCACGTGTCGGCGTATACGCGATCGAGCCCGTCCCCGCCGAAAAGCAGTATCTTTTTTGCGGAAGGGTCGTAGACCATCGGCGACAGCGCCCGCGGCGGCGGCTCGACCTTGAGTTCGAGCTTCCGCCATTCGTTTTTCTCCGGCGAGTATACCCAGGTGCCGGGCGAGCCGCTCTCGGTAAGCACGCCGCATCCGCCGAATAGCAGGATTTCCCTGTTGACGGGATCGGCGCAAAGCGCCGCCCATGCCAGTCCGTCCCCCTGCCCTTGCACGAAAGGCGCTGGGCCGGCAGCTGCTCCTGTTTCCTTCCACATCCGTTCTTGCGGGTCGTAGCAGAGTACGCGGCCGCAGACAAGCATGTAAGCCTTGCCGTCCCAAGGAGCGAAAGCGTACTGGTACCACAACCGCATGTGGCGGGGATTGGGCCGCGCGAGTTTCTCCTCGTCGCCGAATGCGTAGTAAGGGCTTTTGAAGCCGGGATCTTTGACGTTTCCTGTCTCCTCTCCGCGGCCTTCCGCGCCCTTCGGCAACTCGTTGCGCCACTTCGAATCGGCCGGGTCGAAACTCATAACGTCGTATGGCCGCCCGCCTTTGAACTCATGGCTTACGCCTCCGCAGAAGAAAACGAAACGCTTCAAATCCGGCGACCAGACAAGTCCCGGCGAAAACCCGGGGCCAAGGTTTCCTTCGGATATTTTCGTCCACTCGTTGGCCGGCTGTTCCGCCGCACAGGCGCGCGATGCCGCGACGAAGATCGCGGCAATCAGCGCCGTTGCCGGTAACGTCCCCGCCGGGCGTTTGGCGCCAGGCATCGGCGAAACCGCCGAGCGTTCAATCCCCATGATTTTGTTCCTCCAACCTGCCTGGCGCAGACCGGTAAGCCGGTCCGCCGTGGCGGTCATTGGGCGTCCGGGAGCGGCAACCTCCCGCCCCGCAGGACGGTCTCCGCATCCGCAGGTTCGATCAGGCGCGTCCTGACGTCCAGCCTGACCGGCGGGCCGAACGGATTGCTTGCACGCGCATCCAGCCGTTCCAACGCCATCGCGGCCATCTCCTCGGGACGCCAAACGACCGTCGCCGGAACGGTCCCGCCGATGAATTCAGGCGCGAGCATATCCCGGTATTCGCGCTCGGTCGCCCACGCGGCTATCTCCACCTCTCGCCCGGGTTCCATCCCCGCCGCGCGCAGCGCGCGCGCAGCGCCCAGAGCCGATTCGAGCCACATGCACACCAGTCCGTCGGGCCGCTCACTTTCCGACAACATCGCGGATACGGCGGCGGCCGCCTTACCGATATCGCCGTGCGGGACCTCGGCCACGAAACCGGGGGCGAAGTCCATCCCAGCATCGGCCAGCGCGGCCCTCGCCCCCGCGTACCGCTCGCGGCTGTGGGCGTTCCCGCGCGCGGGGCCGACCCAGCCGAGCCGTCTCCGTCCGCGATTCAGGATAAATTCGGCCGCCTTGCGCGCCCCGTTGAAGTTATCCTGAATGACCACATCCGTTCCGGGCGCCTCTACAAAAGCATCCACTATCACGCAGGGGATCTGGGCCGCGACGGCCGCCTCGACAAACTCCGTACGGCTCGTGTCGAGCAGCACGCCATACGCTCCCGACGCCTTCGCCTCCCCCAAGACCAGCGATGGCGCTACGCCCTTAGCGCCGACCGCCAGTATGCGCCTACCGCGCGGCAGCAGCTCCCGGTTGAAAGCCGCCAGTATCTGTTCGTGCGTCCGATCCCATCGCTCCGACGGCTCCGCCTGCACCAGAATGTAGGCTACTGTCCCGGATATCGCGCGTGGTTCTATCTTCGGGGGAATGAGCTTGTAGCCGCGATGCGGCACGATCTCTATAAGTCCTTCCTTCGCCAAAGCTCTCAGCGCGCGCCTTATCGTCATCCGGCTTACGCCATACCTAGCCACCAGATCTCTTTCCGCAGGCAGATAGGAACCGGGCGGAACCGTTCCCTCCAACAGCATAGTTCGGACAGTTTCAGCCACCTTGTCTGCCCGTGTCCTGCGAAACGATTCCATTTCAAGGGCCACTCCCGCTAGAAATCATCTGAGGGATGCCTGATAGATATTTCCATACCTCGTATGTCCTCTCTGAAATATCCATCATCCGCTCCATTTAAAGTATACACCGATTAGATCTTTTCTGTTCCAAAATTATACCAAAAGCGAACCATTAACCGCGAGCCGATGAGGCTTAGCCATACAAAAGACATAACATTTTACTAAACAATAAGTTGCGACTGGAACAAGGGGGCATTTATGCGCAACTCTCTACTAAGCAAGGTATTGTGACGTTAATCATGCAACGAAGCCGTTCGTTTCCCCACCTCAAAGCGCCTAGTACGAACCCAGGCAACGAACGATTCGCCAAGCACCCCAAGGGGAATCGGGATGGGATTTTCACGTTCCTGTGCAAGCCAAGAAGATTTTATACCTTGAACTAGTTCCCTATGTTTGTAATATGGTAGTGAGTTATGAATAAAGTGTCGTGCTATTCGATCAAACATACGGGTTCCCTGACAGGATTCGATCCCTTGATTCTTCTCAAACCGGGAGGTTACCGGCCCCCAAAATAGTTCAACCCACGATAACCCTTGATTGTAAAAAAGCGTTGTTGTACAATTTATGCTATAACCCTATGCGCAACAAGGGCTTGAGTGAAATGCGTTTGCCGTGAGATTAAGTTGTAACTTTTTGCTTGGCAACACCTTGCATCTTTTATTGCAAAAAAGCCTTTGGGGCCGCGAACTAAAAGATGTTGCGGAGTCCAATATTCCAGTAGATACTTCCCCACATAATTACGAAGCATGAAAAGGTGTTCGAGCTTGTGAAGTAGGAAGCGCGACGGGCAACGCATCAGAGCGGGGTCGCTTTGAGAGGAAGAGGGCGATGATGGATCTCGAAGGCAAGGGAGATAGTCGTATCGAAGATGGTACGTATACCTTCCCGGGATCTCAAGCGAGTACAAATCGGTCGAGCCTTAAGTGGATCGTTGCCGGCGCCGTTCTGTTTTTCGTGGCGGTAGGTGTCGCTATCAAGTGGTACTCAAGCAATGTATGGAAATTCCGCTTTGGAATCGTAGAAGATGGCGCGCTGTACCGTTCGGCTCAACCGTCCGCAAAGCAGTTGGAGCGCATCGTGGCGCGTTATGGCATCCGAACTGTCGTAAACCTCCGCAGATCCGGTACTGATGATGGCGCAAACTTCCAGGAGGAGGAATCCGCCGCAAAAGCTATAGGAATCGAATTTATCAATATTCCCTACACGAACGATGATGCGCAGGAGCACATCGCTAAGTTTTTGAATGTGATGTGTGATTCTGCCAAGCGTCCCGTCCTAGTACACTGCTCGGCCGGCAAAGAACGTACCGGCGTGATGGTCGCCGCGTACCGTATTTCGCGGCATGGATGGACGCTTGAGAAGGCGCTGGCCGAGATGGAAGATTACGGTTTCGATCCGGCCGACGGGCAAAGGTTTGTCGAGGCGGTGCGGGAATTTGCTCGAAGGTTCGCGGCGGGCGCTAGGACCGACGGCCGATCGGAAACCGCGAAACCTGGTAGCGGCAGCCGATAACATCCATATCGCACCGGTACCGGCGCTTGCGCCTGAATCGCGCCCGCGTGAGTAAGACAGAGAACAAATGATCGAACCAATAGATAAATCGCATATGACGGAATATGGTTGAACGGCCATGCGGATCAGCAAGATGGTTGGGATCCGCCGCTTCGAGTCGTGGCCGCAACCCCTTAATATCGCGACGCTGGCGGATTGCGTCCGCAGCGACGCTCCCGGGAGGGCGATGAAAAGTTCCTGGTTCGCCGAAAGGAAATCAAGATGGGCCGCGTCCTTGTGGTTGGCAGCTCGAATACGGATCTCGTAGTTCGGGCCGACAGACTTCCCCGCCCCGGGCAGACCGTCCTCGGAGGCGATCTGATGCGATTTCCCGGTGGCAAGGGGGCCAATCAAGCCGTAGCCGCCGCAAGAGCCGGGGCACAGGTGGTTTTCATCGGCGCATTCGGCGGCGACGATTTCGGGCGCGACAGGTCGGCCGATTTGCGGCGCGACGGCATATGCCTGCGATTTTCCAAGCGCCTGAGGGACGTATCGTCCGGCGTGGCTCTGATAGTGCTTGGAGAGAAGGCGGAAAACTTGATCGCCGTAGCGCCGGGAGCCAACGCCAGGCTGCGGCCGGAGGATATCAGACGGGCCGCGCCGGCCTTCCGCGGAGCCGAGGTCGTGTTGATGCAATGCGAAGTGCCGTTAGACTCGCTCGTCGAAGCCGCATATATGGGGAGTAAGGCAGGGGCGAAGGTCATCCTGAACCCGGCTCCATGTCCGAAGGATGGATTGCCTATGGATCTGGTCGGTGCCGCAGATATATTGGTGCCGAACGAGACTGAGTTCGAGATTCTGGCGGGAATGCCGGCGATGAAAGTCTTGGAGAAAAATCTCAGCATAATGCCGCGCCGGTTGTTAGGGAAGACGATCATCGTGACTATGGGCGCGCGCGGCGCTCTGGCTATGACCCCGGATGGGCGCGTTTCCGCCTCAGCCCCTCCGCGTGTAAAGGCTGTGGATACGGTTGGAGCAGGGGATTGCTTCTGCGGAGCGCTGGCCGCCGCGCTGGCCGATGGAAGCGATTTGGAGTATGCGTTGCGATTCGCGACCGCAGCGGCAGCGATATCGGTAACCAAGCAAGGCGCCCAGACCTCTATGCCGCGCCGCCGCGAAATACTCGATATGCTTAAGCCGCTTCGACGATCCGCCCGTCGCCGCTGACTCCGGCCGCTGTATCCCGGCGGAAGAGCCTGGCCTTTGAACCTTCGGCACGAAACTCCAAACCTTTTTCGCGCCTAATGGCACCGGAAAGGCCGCAGATGCGCGGATCGCCTTACAAGCACGAAAGGGCGCGGATAAGCAGCCGGATTGACTGACGGATATCGCCGGAACGTACGCTCGTCCTCCGATCATGTTTGGCGGAGGAATTAATCTTTGAACCGGAACGTACCCTGGTTTGCTTTCCACCAAGCGGCCCATGCGCGAGGGTCGAGGCCCATATCTACGCCCGTCACTTCGACCAACGCCGCGTAGGCTCTGTATATATCCTTCACGTCGGGCCTCTGGGTATTCGGAAGCCCGATATGTTCGACATCGGCTATCCCCATCGGTTTTTTCGAGCCTCGCAACGGATTTTTAGGGTCCCAGGGGTTCCCGCCGGCTATCTCGATGCTCATCTCCGACATCAGGCGCCTTATTCCCTCGACCGATCCAAACCTTCTGATCGCCTCGGCCGCCCTCCGCCGCGCCTCTCTGTTCTCGTGCTGCAGGGCAGCGTCGATCAGTCGCCTCAACGCCACCGGCTCATCCAGCGACGGCAACGCCCTGGCCGCGTCGCGCCTTACCTTTGGGTCTGGGTCGTAGATGGCGCTTTCAACGAAGGCGTCCATGAATCGTCTGTCGGCGCTCCTGCGGCCTATCTCCACTATGGCGCACCGCGCCTGTTCGGGCAGGGCCTTGCCGCCGATCCCTTCTTTGAGCATCCTTACGAAAAGCTCAGGATTCTCCCGCGCCTTGCCGATCAGTTCGCCGGCCGCCTTTTCCCTGGCTTCGACGTCCTGATTCGACCCCAAAAGCGAGGCGAATTTCGCGACGGTCTCGGCGGTGCGCGCGGCCTCCTTCGCGCCGGTTGCCGGCCCGCCATGGTTTTTGCCGCCTTCTTCCGCGCGCGATATTTCGGCCGGCAGGACCCATCTGCCGTCCGGGTTTCTGGCGTAGCCGAGGGCCTTTCCTGCTCCCTCGTGAAAATGGTCTATCTCCAAGACGCGCCTGAATTCTTCCGCGGCCTCTTTAGCCAATCCCTTCTCCCGCGCCCACAGCCCCAGCTCGTAGTGCGCCCGCGAATCGCGCGGATCGAGTTCCGCCAGCCTAGCCTTGAACTCCTTCGCGGCGGGACTTTCCGCGGCATGCAGAAGAACGTCCGCCTTCCTGACGCGCACGGGCATCCCTCCACCTTCTGGCGTAACGATCAGATCTTCGCCGTCCGCCGCAACCTCGCCCTTTATCTTCCTTCCGTCCTTCAGCACTATTTCGTCCCCTGATACCGGCGATGCCGCGCAGTAAGTAAGCGCCGCGGACAAAAAGAGAGAGACTAAACGGCGGGTCATTCTCATTCCTCCGGCTCTTGCGCGCGGCCCCGGAATCCCCGTGATCGGCGCTTCCAGGCAAAATGTGCGCGCGACACGTCGCGCCCCGCTATTATAAGACGCTGGACGCTTCCCGGTCATGCGCCGGAAAAAAGGCCGTTCCCCGCCCGGAAATGGCCGAGCAGGCCGTCGCGAAAGGCGATCCGGAGACCCGCGGCGTGGGCTGCCGTCTCTGCGGCGAGCGGATCGGCGGCGCGGCGCACAGAGCCGGTTCGGCGGCCGGAAGCGGCGGCGATACGAAAGCGGCTCCGGAACCGAAAGCCGCGACGGGAGGAACGATGCGGATGCCGCGCAGGAAAAGATTCTCCGGTGCCGCTTTGATAGCGGCCATGTTGGCTGCGATACTCGGTGGCGCGGGACTCCTGCGCCAAGGCGAGATGAGGCATGGCGGCGCGATCCCGAACGTAGCTCTTGAACGGGGGCGCGGACAGGTCCTGAGGATTACAGATGGAGACACCCTGACGCTGCGGCTGAAGAGGGAAGACGGCGGGGAGTCGGAAGAGAAGGTGCGCCTGATAGGCATAAACGCGCCGGAAATGCGCTCGTACGAAAGGCTGCCGCCCGAACCTTTCGCCGTCGAGGCGCGCGACGCGCTTGCCGAATTGTGCCCGCCCGGCTCGATAGTCGAGGTCGAAGAGCACGGCAGGGACAAGTACGGACGCCTGCTGTGCCGTCTGTTCGCGGAAGGCAGGGACGTCGGCGCGATGCTCCTGGAGCGCGGGCTTGCCAGGCGCTATTTCCTCAGACATCAAAACAAGCCGTTCGAGGAGGAATACGGCGAGTCGGAGCGCCGCGCCGAGAAGGCGCGGATCGGCATATGGAGCCTGCCGCGAAAGGACGGGTAAGGATCGCCCCAAGCTCGCACGCCGGCGGAGCGCGGCTGATGGGATCCTCTATCCCAGGGCGACGTCCAGCGTCATCATCAGGGCGAAGCCGAATATGGCGCCGAGCGTGGCGAAGTCCGAGTTGCCCTCGCGCTGGGATTCCGGGATGAGCTCCTCGACGACTACGAATATCATCGCGCCCGCGGCGAAGGCCAGGGCGTACGGGAGGATATCCCTGGCGCCCATAACCGCGGCAGCGCCCAGTATGCCGGCCATCGGCTCGACGATCCCTGAAGCCTGCCCGAATAAGAAGGCTTTGAGCCGGCCCATGCCTTCCCGTCTCAGAGGCATGCTTACGGCCAGCCCCTCGGGAAGGTTCTGCAGCCCTATGCCGATCGCCAGCGCCGCGGCGCCGCCTATCGTGGCCGATTCCAGCCC
>CALKMO010000322.1 GCA_937991785.1 uncultured bacterium
TGTCGAGAAGGCTTTTTACAACGCCGTCATCACCGAGGACGAGAAGAAGCGCACGATCATAGACATATGGACGGGCGTGCGCGAGCGTCTTTGGAAGGAGGTTATGGAGAACCTTAAGACCGACGAGCGCCCGGACGATCCTAACTACGTCAACCCCATCTTTTTCATCGTGAACAGCGGGGCGCGCGGGAACATCGCCCAGGTCGGGCAACTCTGCGGCATCCGCGGCCTGATGGCCAAGCCATCCGGCGAAATAATCGAGACCCCGATCAAAGCCAACTTCCGCGAGGGGCTTAACGGGCTTGAGTACTTTTCCTCCACGCACGGAGCGCGGAAGGCGCTGGCGGACACCGCCCTCAAGACGGCCAACTCCGGCTACCTCACGCGCAAACTGATTGAGGTGGCGCAGGACGTGGTGGTGACCATGGAGGACTGCGGCACGAAGAACGGCATATCGAAGGGTGCCGTGTACCGCGGCGAGCAGATGGAGATATCGCTGGCCGACGCCATACGCGGTCGCACAGCGCGGGACAATATCGTCTCGATCCTCACCGAGGAGGTCATAGTTAGGGAAAATCAGATCATAACCAGGCAGATCGCCGAAAAGATACAGGAGGTACTCGGCCGGGACGGCAAGATACGCGTCCGCAGTCCGCTGACTTGCGAGGCGGAGTTCGGCATCTGCTCCAAGTGCTACGGCATGGATCTTTCCACCGGCAGGCCGGTCGAGCTTGGAACGGCCGTGGGGATAGTAGCGGCCGAGTCCGTAGGCGAACCCGGAACCCAGCTCACCATGCGCACCTTCCACATAGGCGGTCTTGGCCAGATGACGATCGAGCAATCCTCCGCGCGATGCAGGAACGCCGGCACCGTGAAGTTTCGCAACATGCAGTGGGTAGTGAACGACAAGGGGGAGGCCGTCGTCCTGAACCGCAACGCCGAAATCGCCATCCAGGACGACAGGGGCAGGGACTTGGAGAGCTTCATAGTGCAGACCGGCACCGTCATGCTGGTCAAGGAGGGAGAGAAGGTCCCCGCCCGGAAGATCCTGGCCAGGTGGGACCCGCACGTCACCCCCGTTCTTGCCGAGGTGGACGGGAAGGTGCGGTACGAGGACCTGGTCGAGGGTGTAACGTTCAAGACCGAGGTGGATCCGAAGACCGGCATAAAGCGCAAGGTTGTCATGGAGCAGCGCGGCGAGTTTCACCCGCAGATCGCCATCGTCGGCCCGGACGGCAGGATACTCGGCGTATCCCACATACCTGAAAAGGCGGTGCTTGAGGTTGACGACGGCGAGGATGTCAAGGCGGGCGCTATGCTGGCCAAACAACCTAGGGAGATGGGCGGCACACAGGACATCACGACCGGCCTGCCCAGGGTGACCGAACTGTTCGAGGCGCGGAAGCCCAGGGACCCGGCCATCATCGCCGAGATAGACGGCACGGTCGAGTTCGGCGAGCTGAAGCGCGGCAAGCGCAGCATAATCATAAGGAGCGACGCCGGTCCGGAAATGGACAGGGAGCACCTCGTACCCCAGGGCAAGCACATACTCGTAAAGAGCGGCGATAGGGTAAAGGCCGGCGATCGCCTTGTGGACGGTCCGCTCATCCCTCACGACATTCTCAGGATATCAGGCCCCGAGAAGGTTCAGCATTACATATTATCCGAAGTACAGGCGGTCTACAGGTCTCAGAACGTCACGATAGACGACAAGCACATCGAGATACTCATACGCCAGATGATGCGGAAGGTCCAGATAGAGGATCCCGGAGATACGGACTTCCTGCCGACCGACGCGGTGAGCAAGGCGGAATTCGAGCGGGAGAACAGGAGGGTCAAGGAAAAGGGCGGCAGACCGGCCACGGCCAGCCCCATGCTGCTGGGCGTATCGCGCGCCTCGCTCCAGTCCGAATCTTGGATCAGCGCCGCCAGTTTCCAGGAGACTACGAGGGTGCTTACGGAGGCGGCCATCGCCGGCAGGCGCGACACGCTGCGCGGCCTGAAGGAGAACGTCATACTCGGGCACATCATCCCGGCCGGCACAGGATTCAGGGATTTTTACCTTGGAGTGGTCAAGCGCGAAGAATCCAGAGAGCTTATCAGAGGCGCGCAGGCGGAAATCAAGGAGCTCGCCTCGTCGAAGCAGGCCGGTCCGGCTGCCGGCGAAGGCGGCGAGTGACCGGGTAGTGGCGCTCGGAGCCGGCCGCTGTCCGCGGCTGCGAGCTGCGGTTTTTTCCGTTCCTATCATCTGGGCCGTAGGCGACATGCCGATGCTTAAGCCTTGCGCCACCGCCTTCGCTTGTCGCAAGGCGATTCCGGCGCCCCATCATCGCCTTCCCAGTGCGGACCGGCCGGAATGACGGGACCGGTCCCTTACGGCCGCCCTAGCCGTCCGGCGCTTCCGCTTGCCGCGGTTCGCAGATCGTCGTTGCGTTGAAGGTCCGGCCGATCTATAATCTAATCGTGGAGAGAGAGGAATTTCCGAAGCGAGGCTAAGTTGCGTGCGCCCCGCAGTCCGGCCGCTTTGCGTTACCGGGAATGTGGGATCCGGCGTCTTTTCCAGAATGTCGCGGCGATGTTGCGGAGCGGTAATGCCTTTTTGGAGGCTGATCGAGAATGGGAGGTTTCTTCGGGATCGTTTCATCAGGCGATTGCGTGGAGGATCTTTTCTACGGCACCGATTATCATTCGCATCTGGGAACGTGGCGTGGCGGCATGGCGGTAAGGAGCGGAGCGGGTTTCCGCCGATGTATACACGACATAACAAATGCTCAGTTCAGATCCAAGTTCGAAAACGACGTGCGCACGATGTGCGGAAGCAGCGGCATAGGCGTTATAAGCGACACCGACGATCAACCGTTGGTGATTGCTTCGCACCTCGGCGTCTATGCGATCTCGACCGTAGGAGCGATAAAGAACGCCGACGCGCTCGCGGCGGAACTCTTCCGCAAGGGCAGGACGCACTTTTCGGAGATGGGCGGCGGAGGCATAAATCCGACCGAGCTGGTGGCGGCGCTTATAGACGAAGGACGCACTTTCGAGGAAGGGATCGAGCTGGCGCAGAAGGCCATAGAAGGGTCATGTTCGATACTCATATTGACGGATCAGGGTATCTATGTGGCAAGGGACAAGTTGGGCCGCACTCCTGTAGTGATCGGCGCGAAGAAGGGCGCCTACGCTGCGGCGATGGAGACCTGCGCCTTCCACAACCTGGGCTACGAGATAGTGTCCTATCTCGGCCCTGGCGAAATAATCTGGTTCGGCGCAAGCGGTACCGATCGCAGGAAAGAACCCGGCAACAGGCTCCAGATATGCTCGTTCCTTTGGGTATATTACGGATATCCGGCGTCGAACTATGAAGGCATAAACGTGGAGGTCGCTCGCTACAGGTGCGGGGCGGCTCTGGCCAGAAAGGACGATATAAAGCCTGATATCGTGACCGGAATCCCGGATTCAGGCACCAGCCACGGGCTGGGATACGCGGCCGAGGCGGGGATCCCTTACATGCGTCCGTTCGTCAAGTACACCCCGACGTGGCCGCGCAGCTTCATGCCCACCGACCAGAGCGTCCGCGACCTGGTCGCTAGAATGAAACTGATACCCATCGCCGACCTTATCAGGGGGAAGCGGCTGCTGTTCTGCGAGGATTCGATCGTGCGCGGCACGCAGCTCAGGGGCACCATCCAGCGGCTCTACGAGTACGGAGCCAGGGAGGTCCACATGCGCCCTGCCTGCCCGCCGCTCGTCTTCGGTTGCAAGTTCCTTAACTTCTCCAGGTCGCGATCGGAGATGGACCTGGCCGCGAGACGCGCCATCCGCGAGATCGAGGGAAAGGACGAGGTTGACCTGTCCGAGTACGTCGGGCCAGGAGAGAAAAGGTGCGCGATGGTCGAGCGTATACGGCAGAAGCTCCAGCTGACTTCCCTGAAATACCAGGAACTCGGCGATCTCGTCTCCGCCATAGGTTTGCCGAAGGAGAAGCTCTGCACTTATTGTTGGGACGGCGTCGAATGAGATGGCCGCCGCGGCGCGGCGGCGGGCGCCTGCCGTGCCCGACCCCTGATGGGCCCAAGCCGGCTTCCCAGCCCGCAAAAATACGCCCTCGATGCCGCTTGGGCGCCCAGCGCATCCTATCCGCATGCCCGACCGCGGACTCCAGGGCGCCCGTCGTGTGTATAGATATCGGCCGTCATCCTCGAGGATGACGGCGTTTTGCGCCTTTCGCGCAGTGGAGGAAAGCGGGGGCGAACTGTCGCCCCGGTCAGTCGGCGTTGAACATCCGGACGTTGTCTATGGCACAGGCGGCCCCGCGAATGCGAAAGGCCAGGCCCCACTTATGTTTCGATAGACCGGGGATGGGTAGAGATACGGCGGTCTCGCCGTTCAGCATCAGCCTGGCATCGTCGCCATCCACCTGCAGCAGCACGCGAACGACCCTGCCTGGAGAAAGGGAGAAAGGAACAGCGTGCGAGGATTGTCCGGCTAAATTCGAGGAGAGCGTGGCCAGATCTGATCCGAATACGACCGCCAAGGAACGGGAGTCGCCGGCGGTAAGTTCCGCGCAAAACGTCATGGGCGTCTTTTTTGGCTCGAACTCGAAGGATATCCGCGCGTTTCTGGCCGGTATTTCCTTCGCCAGCTTAGTGTCGCCGCCGTCTTCTGTTTCGAGGATATATTGGCCGCCAGTGATGGTCCACGAGCCGCTTTCCGCCTGCCAGTCAAGCATATCCGCGACTTTGGAAAAGTCGCAGGATATCACGTTTCTCGCGCCGGAAATGGAAGCCAGTATGCCAGCGGCAACCTGCTGCTGCGGCCCATCCATGGCGGCCGCGCGGCCTAGTATGTCTTCGGCCTTGGTCCTATTTCCGGCCAGCAGCAGGATGCAGCCGATACCCAGGAGGTCGCCGTCGCACCGGAGCGCCGCCGCGAGGTCATGCAGTTCGTGGAACGGCATTTCCAGAAGCCCCTTGCGGATCCTCACGGCCGGCGGACCGCTCACGGACAACTCGACGGCCATGCCGGGAATACCCGTGAGTACGGAATTGTAGTAAGAGCCTCCATGTTCGATCTTGAGCGTCACTTTGGGGGCCGAAGGAGGGCGGTCCGCGAAAGCCTTGGCGAGCTTTTCGACGAACTGGCGCGCCAACAGCAGCTGGACCTGGCGCGAGGAAGCCGCATCCGCCCACTTGGTCCCGGCCACGCGGTCCAGGCAGGAGTCTATCGTGTCTATGGCGTCCTGGAGGTTCCCTCCTTTCATCGCTGCATCGGCGTCGGCGGACATCCTGCGGAAAATCGGTTCGGCCCCTGCGTCGCAGGCGTCGAGCAGCTCGCCGGCGCGCTTGCTCCACTTGCCGCGAGGATCGTAGTTAAGCAGCTTGCCGCATTCGACCGCGGCGGCGGGGTAGTTCTTGGAGGCGATGTGTCTTTCCGCCATCTCGGCGATGCGCTTGAAGGCGGCTTCTACGGCCTCGTCGAGCTCCCTGAGGGCGGCGGCCGCCTCGGCGGCCTTGGCCGTTCCCGCGCGATCCTCCGCGAACCGGCGTAGTACCGATCTGGCGCGCAGGAAGTCGCCCGACGCGATGGCGCGGCGGTGGGCCTCCATCGCGGCCTCGAGGGCGCGCGCGGCCGTCTCATCGGCCGCCACCTTCGCAGGGTCGGTCTCCGGCTGGGCGGGCGATCCCGACCGTGGCGTCTCGATCTTTTCCGGTACGGTCGAGGTTCCGCGTTTTGCCGGAGGCTCGGTCTTTGCGGCGGGGGCCTGGCGGTTATCCGGCGCCGGCTCCTTTTTCGCCGGCGACGTACCGTCGTCACGCCCGCCATCCCCGCGGCCGCGCCCGTCCCGCTCGCCAGACTCGCGCATGAGCATCATTACGCCGACCACCACGATCGCCAGCAGGACGAAGAAGGCGGTCCCTAGGACCAGCAGGCCGCCGCCCGCGGCGACGGGGGTCTGGCCGGCTGTCCTTGGCCTTGGAGGGATCGGCGCCCGGCGCCTTACCATGCCGGACGATGCTTGGGAAGCGGCCTTGGCCCTGGCCTTCTCCTTCTGTTCCAGCTCCGTCTTGACCTTTTTCAGCGCATCGAGCACGACCTCCGGCGTCTGGGGGCGGTCCTTCGGGTCTATGGCCATCATCCAGCGAATCAGGTTGCAGAGCGATTCCGGAAGCGTTATGTCGTACTGCCTCGGGTTGGGGCGTTCGTGGATTATATGTTTTGTGATCACGGCCAGGCTGTTGGGTCCGTCGAATGGGACGCGGCCGGTGACCATGTGAAACAGGGTGCACCCGAGGGAATATATGTCGGTTCGCGAATCTATCTTTTCCCTCTTTCCCTGTTCGGGAGCCATATAATGCGGCGTGCCCATGATGACGGAGGGCCCCGCCTTCTGTTCCGGCCGTTGCCTGCCGCCGACGACGGCCAGGCCGAGGTCGGCCAGCTTGACGTTGCCTGAACGGTCAATCATTATGTTCTGAGGTTTG
Organism: uncultured bacterium; assembly: GCA_937991785.1. Taxonomy (GTDB): domain Bacteria; phylum Planctomycetota; class SZUA-567; order H5-PLA8; family CALKMO01; genus CALKMO01. The sequence goes on from CALKMO010000322.1 coordinate 6,480, forward strand.
ATGTCCTGATGAACGACTTGGTGCATTCGGGCGTGGCAAAGTGCCTCCGCAACGCTTATGGCGATCTCCACCGCCTTCTCGACCGGCAGCTTGCCCTCGCGATCGAGGATGGCCTGCACCGTCTCCCCCTCGACGAACTCCATCGAGAAGTAATACGTGCCCTTATCTTCTCCGAAATCGTGGACCTGTATTATCGCGGGATGATTGAGATGTCCCGCCACGCGTGCCTCCTGAAGGAAGCCGCGTACGAATTCGCGGTTCTGCGTCAGCTCCTTCTTCAGGACTTTAAGCGCGACGGTGCGGTCCATAGATATCTGGTGCGCCCTGTAGACGGCGCCCATCCCGCCTTGACCTATCTTCGACAGTATCCTGTATCCTCCCAAGACGGCGCCTATCAGATCTCCGGCCTTTTCGTCCCTGAATAGAATGCGGACTTTGCCGATGGCGATTTCATCGCCGTGCCGCAAGGCCTTGCGCTGCACGCGCAGGCCGTTCACGGTGGTCCCGTTGGAAGATTTGAGGTCCTCGATTATATACTGATCGCCGGATGCCAGTATCCTAGCGTGATGTCGGGACGCCCGTTCTTCCCGCAGACGCACGGCGTTGTCCGACGAGCGTCCGATAGTCACGATGCCATCGACCTCGAACTCGCGGACGTCGAAACCCGGTTCGGATACTATGAGCCTAGGCATCTTACCCGTACCACATGAAATAGGCGCCGACGCGGTATCCCGTCCCCTTCTCGTCGGGGATGACACGCGCTATCTTTGCGATGGCCCGAATCGTTTCGTTCGGAAGATGTATCTTCAGCTTGACCAGCGAGTAAGGCGGGAGTTTCCGCTCGGAGAAGAAGAGCAGCCCGCCTTCGGATACGTCGAGGGCCTTGGTTCCGAAAGATGCTTCCTCTCCCCCTTCGCTCCCTCCCGACAGCGGCGTAACTTCCATGGGAGTCTCGTACTCGTAGCGGGGGAACCTCCTCTTTTCGAACTTGTGCAGGTTGCCTTCCAGCATGGCCCGTACCACGGCGGCATCGTAGAGCACTCCGGCGTGGTCCTGCAGGTGTTTCGCGGCCTCCTCGTCGCTCATTCGGCCGCTCCCCAGCCGTCCGGAAGTCAGGCAGTCGAACGTGTTGGCAACGGCCAGGATCCGCGCAGGCATGCTCATTTGCTCGGCCGTCCTTCCCCTAGGGAAGCCGCTACCGTCCAGCAGCTCGTGGTGAGATATCGCCGTCTCCCGCACTTCCTTGAGTTCCTCGGGGAAGCGGATGTTGCGCAGCACGGCCTCCGTGAAGTACACATGGTCTTTCGTCCTTTCCACGGCGTACGCGTCTTCGGGCGACTGGCCGTCTTCCAAACCGGCGGGCGCAGGCGCCATCTCGAGACGGCCGACGTCGTGCAGGAGCGCCGCAAACTCGAGCGTCTTCATATCGCCAGGCGAAAGATTCATCGCCTTCCCGATCGCCAGCGCCAGCGTCCGGACCCGCTCGGTGTGTCCGAGCGTAGTTATATGCTTGGCGTCCACCGCGTTTGCCATCGCCTCGGCGATGTTACGCGTCAAGTCCCATGACGTTTCGTTATCGCGCAGGCGCCTCCACGCCGCCCCCGCGTGCGAGACCAAGATGCCGATGTAGTAGGCGTCTTCGTCGCCGAATCCTTCGCCGTCCTTCTTGTTGACGAGGGACACTACGCCCATGACCTCCTCGCCAGCGTTTACGCACAGGCTCATCAGGTTCTGCACGTCCTCGCCCGGAATGCCGTCTATCTCGGCGACGTACAGATGGTCGCGGCGAGGATCGTTGCAGATATAGTATCCGTTTTCGCTTGCGACCGTGCCGGCTATGCCTTTCCCCACAGGGAACCGCACGCGGTCAGCGCCCCTATCTATGAACAGCGTCCGTACCTTCTGGCGCCGCTCCATTTGGTACAGGACGGCGAATTCAGCCTTCGCTGCTTCCCTGATCGCGCCCAAAGCGATTTTCAGGAGGTCCTGAGTAGATGCCGCCAAGTGCAGCTTGATGGCGATCTCGTTGATTTCGTGATGCGAGTAAGAGGCGGTGGGCTTGGCCTTTGCCTTTTTTTCGAACATATTCGCACAACTCCGTAACGCAACGGGGCGGACGCGCGGCGGCCGCGTTCTGTTCCGCGATTCCGGGTGCTTGCCGGCGGATGCCGGGCGGACCGATCCGTCAGGCGCCCCGCCGCGCGCCCGAAGACTTTGCTTGATCGAAGTTAGGAGCGTGGTAAAGAAAGTCAAGGAGAATCGCATCAGCCGGGCGGTTCCGCCGGATTGCCGGGAAGCTGGAAGCGGTGGCACATCCTGTCTGGCAAGGCCATCCGATCCGGCCGAGCCAAGGCCGGGGCGGAATGCATCGGGGCGAACGACTGGAGCGGCCCGACGTCCGCCCAGGGATCGTTCTTCGGACGACTTAGGGTCGTTTGGAGAATAGTCGACGCAGGAGAATTCGCGCATGGCGGGCTTCAAAATAGGCGTGATGGCCGATTCGTTCAGGCTCCCGATCCGTGACGCTATAAGAATGGCCAAGGAGCTCGGCGCCGACGGGGTCCAGATATACGCCGTCAAGGGGGAAATGGATCCGGATAATCTCGCCGTGGCGAAGCGCAGGGAGTTCAAGAAGTTCGTTGAGGATCAGGGGTTGGAGATATCGGCCCTCTGCGGCGACCTCGGCGGCCACGGCTTCGAAAGGGCAGAGGACAACAAATGGAAGGTGCCGAAATCGAAGAAGATAATGGACCTCGCGGTCGAGCTCGGCACTAAGGTAGTAACGACGCACATCGGCGTCGTGCCTAACGACAGGAGCGGCGCGAAGTACAAGGCTATGAAGGAGGCTTGCGAAGAACTCGCCGAATACGGAGACAGGGTCGGCGCTGCGTTCGCGATAGAGACAGGGCCGGAGACGGCCGCGGAGCTCAAGGATTTCCTTGACGGCCTGAACGCCCGCGGAGTGCGCGTCAACTACGACCCGGCGAACCTCGTGATGGTGACCGGCGACGATCCGGTGGCGGGGGTCGAGATACTCAAGGACTACATAGTCCACACGCACGCCAAGGACGGCATCCGGAAAAAGGCCATCTCGCCGGCGGTCTTGTACGGATATTTCGCCGAAGGCGGGGTGAGCGACCTGCGACTTTCCGATTATTTCTTGGAGACTCCGCTGGGCGAAGGCAAGGTGGATTTTCCTAAGTATCTCGCGGCGCTGAGACGCATCGGGTATAAGGGGTTCCTCACGATAGAGCGCGAGGTCGGGGCGGATCCAGCGGCGGACATCGCGAGGGCGGTTAAGTTCCTGCGGGAGCTGACGTCTTCCTGAGGCGGTCCGCACCCGCGTCCCGCGAGGTTCTCGGCCGAGGGGGCGGGAGATAGGCGATCCAAGGAGTTCGCTCCGCTCCCCGCGCGCCGGTGCGCGGAACCGCGGCGCGGCCGGGCGCTCGGAGATTGTCGTCCGTCAGCCTTTGCGGAAAGCAAAGCCGGGAAAACGGCGGACAGAGCGCTCCGCCCGGCTCGTTTCGGACGCGGCGGGCGTTCCCCTGGATGATGGGACGGGGAATTCTTCCTCATTGGCGCTGCCGAGGAGGGCCGAAGTGTCGTTGCGAGTACGCGACGGGATGCTGACCGCCGGCCGGATGCTGTCGCTCGGCCTGCGCGCGGAGGCCGGGCTTGAAATAGAGGCGGCCAGGGAAATCCTCGGCCGCCGCAGGATTCTATTGGTGCTTGCGGTTTCGCCGGCAGTCCTTTTCGCGGCGGCGGAGGGCGTCGCTGCCGCGGCGATGCCTGAAGTCGTCGGCGGCAAGTACGCCTACGCTCCGGCCTTAACCTCCGCCGGCATATTTGCGGGTTCCATCCTCGTTGGCCTGCTGGCCGGATTGTGTACCGGCGTAATAGGCGCCGGCGGCGGATACATAATAACCCCGGCGATGATGAGCATCGGGATCAGGGGTATACTTTGCGTCGGTACGGATCAGTTCCACATCTTCGCCAATTCCATAATGGGGACGGCGATTCACAAAAAACTCGGCAACGTAAACATCGGTCTGGCGCTGTGGTTCGTACTCGGTTCGTGCGCCGGCGTGACGCTAGGCGGGTGGCTCAACCGCCTGGTATACGCCCTCAGCCCATCCCTCAGCGACTGCCTGATAGGAGGGATGTACATCCTCTTTCTGGGGCTCCTCGGCTTTTACGCGCTTTACGACTGGATACGGGCCCGCCGCAGCGCGTCGGAGCAAACGGAGAAGGGAGGAAAAAGCGGGGCTGCATCGGGGTTCGCGCAGACGGCGTTCGCCGAACGGATACAGAAGATCCCGATGAAGCCGCGGATCCGTTTCGATGATGACATCGTTCCCGGGGGGCGGTCCATAGGTGTCTATCCGGTGATAATAAGCGGCGTTTTCGTCGGGACCGTGGCGGCGGTCATGGGTGTGGGCGGCGGATTCCTTATCTTTCCGATATTCGTTTACGGGATGGGCGTCTCCAGCTTCACTACAGTCGGCACCAGCGTGCTCCAAATACTCTTCACCTCCGCCTATTCCTCCATAGCGCAGTACGCCATCTACGGCTTTATTTTGTACTCAGCGGCCATGGGTATGCTGCTCGGTTCGCTGCTCGGCATACAGATTGGCGCCACGGTGACCACGCTGGTCAAGGGGACGGTGATACGCGGCTTCTACGCGTTGACCGTGCTGGCGGGCTTCGTCAACAGGCTGGCCGCGATGCCCAGGACGCTTTCGGAAGGCGGCTTCGTAAGGATGGACGCACGCATCGCCGGCGCCGTGGATACCGTCGGTGTCGCCCTTTTCTTTGGACTCATAGGGATATTCGTCCTCTGGGTGTTATGGACTTTCTTGAAGGGGTTGCCGGAACTGAGGCGCAGGTCCATCGGCGCGTCGCGCCGTTCAGAGATGCCGGGCGGAGGAACGGCGGGGAATCCTGATAGGGGGACGGCGGGCGGTTGCGGGAGAAGTCCGGAGGAGGAGCAGACCCGCCGCGATGCGGTGGCTGCGGCCGCCGCCGGGATACCGGTCGGCGCTGTTGCGGACCGGCGGTCGTTCCTCGTGGGCGCGGCAGCGCTAGCCTCGCTCCTGATCGTACTTGTTTCCTGGATGCTCCCTGTGATTGACGGCCGTACCGGACTTCGCATGGCCGACGATTTTTTTAACGGGCTGAGCAAAAAATCCTCGGATCGTTTCGCCGAGACAAAAGCGCTGGCGGCCTCGCTTAAGGGGCGAAGGTTCGAGGCGATGCTGGAAGCGGCTGATCCGGGCGAGGCGGAGGCGATGGCAAGGCTTTTCGCGTCGGCCGGGGCCGAGGTTTCGATCGCCGGTGGAGCGCCAAGGGAAGGCGCCGGAGCGGCCGGAGGCTTAGGCGATGCCGACGACTTGGGCGCGGATGGAAAGAATGTCGCTGTCGGAATGTCGGGCACAGGCAAGGGTGCGAGAATTCGGGTGGCCGGCGACCTTGGGCGCATCGGATCGGCCGTAATAGCCGATGCGGAGGTTCTCTTCCGCGACTCCGGCGCATCCCCCGCGGCCGATGGCGGAGCCATCAAGTCCGCTTCCGAAGCAACCGCGGATCGAACGCGCAGGAAGGAAGTCGTTTACCGGTGGTGGACGTCCCTTGGGCATTTGAAGAAGACGCTGGCTGAGGCGGGCGACGCGGAGGCATCTTCGTTCGCCGCATCGCTTATGGCCCGCGCCTGCGAGCCGGCCTACAATTTTGCCGGCATAGTGATCGCGCCGGATTCGGGGGCCATCTGGCGGCTGGCGGCATTGCTCGGCTTTTACTTGGCTTACACGCTGTGGTACGGTTCCGCGATAATGCTTATGATGAAAGGGCTGGGGCTGTCGGCGCGAACCTCTTCGAAGAAGGAAGCCTGACGCGCGGCGGGGCCGAGAACGTCTTGAAACGCCTATGGGGAAGCGGCCGCGACGCGGCGAGATGCGCAAGCGTTGGGCGATCGGCCGCGGCGCGTTTGCGTCTGGCCACGAGCCGTCGCCGTGAGATCCCCCTGGGAGCGGGAGGACAAGATGGAAAACTGGTATATCTACATTCCGTTCGGGATCGCTTGCGGCGTCTTCGGAGCCACGCTGGGAGTAGGCAGCGGCGTATTGATGGTTCCGATGCTGGTCCTGTTCATGCATTTCCCCCAGAAGGCCGCGCAAGGCATATCGCTGGCAGTTATAGCGCCGATGGCGATGGTCGGCGCCTTGCGCTATAAGATGAACATGAGGGAAGGGATGGATATGACCGTTGCTTTGCTCCTGGCTATCGGGGCGGTAGTCGGAGCCCTGTTGGGATCGGCCTTGGCGATGTGGCTTTCCGGGGCGACGCTCAGGCGCATATTCGCCGTCGTGATGATCCTGATCGCCGCCAAAATCTTCTTTGTCGAGGATCCCCGGCCCGGCGCCGGCGGAGGGAATGCGACGGACTATCCTCCCGGCACCGGAGCCGTTCCGGCGTCCCCAAGAGACGGAGATATTCCGTCGCGGCGGCAGACGGCGGTCGACGAAGGGGAACAGGCGCGATGAAAGTTTCCATGGTTTATTTCGCACAGCTAAAGGATGCCGCCGGAACCTCGTCCGAAATCGTAGAGCTTCCCGATGGCGCCGACTTGGCGTCCGCCGTATCCGACGCTGCGCGCAGGCACGGCGAGGCGTTCCGGAAGATAGCGTTGGACGAGGGCGGCAACATAAGGCCAAGCCTGCTGGTTACGGTGAACGGCCGGCCCGCGGCAAGAGGCGCGGTCGTGGAACTCCGCGACGGAGACGAGATATCCCTCCTCAGTCCGATAGCGGGCGGATGATGCGTCGGGCCACGCGCGGCGGATCGCTCTTGTGCAGCCGGTCGCGATCGGCGGGGCCAAGGTGGCGCCGGAGGCGGCCTGGATCGCTCGGTAAGGCGGCGGGGAAAATATGGCGGACGGCGAAATTCCGATGGGGGGACGGACTCTTCCCCATCTCAGCGACACGGATCGCGCCATCTACGAGTGGCAGATGTGGCTGCCGGGCTTCGGCGAGGAGAGGCAGCGACGTCTGAAAGCTGCCACCGCCCTGGTAAGCCGCTGCGGTGGGCTCGGCGGCCCGCTCTGCTACAGCCTGGCCGCAGCCGGGATAGGACGCCTGGTGATAGCCCACGGGGGAAACGTCAAACCTTCAGATCTCAACCGCCAAGTGCTCATGACTCGCGATTGGATCGGGAAACCGAGGGTCGAGTCGGCGGCGCGCAGGCTGCGGGAATTCAATCCCGACGTGGAAATCGTGGCTGTTCCCGGAAACGTCGGGGAGGGAAACGTGGAGCGGCTGGTCGGGATGGCAGATATCGTATTTGACTGCGCGCCGTTGTTTGCCGAGCGATTCCTGATGAACAGGGAGTGCGTCAGGCAGGGCAAGCCGATGGTCGAGGCGGCGATGTACGGTATGGAAGGTCAGGTCACCGTCATACTGCCCGGCAGGACCCCGTGCCTGGCATGCCTTTATCCCGAGCAGCCGCCGGCATGGAAGCGGCGGTTTCCGGTGCTGGGGGCGGTGTCGGCTTTGGCGGCGGCGATCGCGGCGTTGGAGGGGATCAAGCTTATAGCCGGTTTTGGCGAAACGCTCGCCGGAGCGCTCCTTCACTACGACGCGGGCACCATGGCATTCAGGCGGATACCGATGTCGAGGCGACCGGGGTGTGTTGTGTGCGGAAATATCGGCGCATGATGCGGCCCTGCCGGGCGGCGAGGCCGCTGATCCGCGGAGGAGGAGGCTATACCCGTGCCTGAAACGGATCCGATCAATCTTGTGGACCTCAAGGCGCAGTATCTCTCCATCAAGGATGAGGTTGACGCGGCGATATCCCGCGTCATCGGAAATACCGCGTTCATTCTCGGCCGGGAGGCGGCGGAGTTCGAACGGGAATTCGCTGCCTATTGTGGGGTCGGCCACGCAGTGGGGTGCGGGAACGGCACCGACGCGCTGGAACTGGCATATGAGGCGCTTGGGATCGGACCAGGAAGCGAAATAATCACCGTCGCCCACACTTTTATCGCTACGGCAGAAGCGGCTGTTCGAGCGGGCGCCAAACCGGTCTTCGTGGACGTCAGGGACGACACTTTGTTGATGGACGTCTCGAAAGTCGAGGCGGCGATAACCGATCGCACTGCGGCGATAGTGCCCGTGCACTTGTACGGCCAGTGCGCGGACATGGACCCGATACTCGATATCGCCCGCCGCAGGGGGATCCGGGTCGTAGAGGATGCCGCGCAGGCGCACGGCGCGGAGTACAAGGGCAGGCGAGCCGGCTCGATGGGCGACGCGGCCGCCTTCAGCTTCTACCCCGGCAAGAACCTCGGGGCGTACGGGGACGCCGGCGCTGTCGCCACTAACGATCCGGCGCTGGATGCAAGGATAAGGAAGGCCAGGGACCACGGGAGCGCGAGCAAGTACGATCACGAATTCGCAGGGCGCAACAGCCGCCTCGACGGCATCCAAGCCGCGGTATTGCGTGTCAAGCTGAAGCGCCTGGATGCATGGACCGAGGCGCGCCGGGCAGCCGCCGCCAGGTACGACGCGCTGCTGAAGGACCTGTTCGAATCCGGCCGCATAAGGCGCGTCGCGGAATCGCCGGACTGCCGCCACGTCTATCACCTGTACGTCATTCGAGTCCCCGACCGCGACGGGGTTTTAGAGAAGCTGAACGCGGCAGGCATACGGGCCGGGATGCATTATCCGGTGCCGCTGCATATGCAGAAGGCCTTTGCCTGGCTTGGGGTGCCTAAAGGTTCTCTGCCGGTTACGGAAAAGGCGGCGGCCGAAGTGCTTTCGCTGCCGCTCTACCCAGAGCTCACCGAAGGGCAGGCGCGGCGCGTAGCCGAGGCGCTGAAGGTCGCGCTACGCTAGGCGGCCCCTGCCGCCGCACTCTGGGCGATTCGGACGCCGGATCGCCCTATGCAAACGGGAAGCCGTGCGCTGTCGGATCCGGCTTCCGTCGGAATATGCCGCCTGGGCGGACAAGAACAGCGGACGGTTCGGAGCATCAGGCGGTTCGGCGCAGCTGATGCCCCCGGTCGCCGGCGGATGGATGCTTGTGATGATCGGGAACCCGGGCTGTCGTGGCGGCGATGACCCGCGCGCGAACCGCCTGGAGAACGGCGCCGCGGCCGATCAGGAGTCCCGAAAGGAACGCAGCGATGTCCATAGCTCTCGATATCGCCGCCGCCTTCGCCTCGGACATCACGAGGCTCGCCGCATTGGCTGCGATGGCTGCATGCTCGGCCGTCTGCAGCGCCTCCGAAACCGCGCTTTTCAGCCTGACCGACGACGACCTCAGGCATGTTTATGGTCGGACGGGAAGGGGCCCAGCCTTGGTGCGCGAGCTTATGGGTGACAAGTCCGGCCTGCTCATGACCGTCTTGTTCGCCAACCTAGTCATAAATGTGTTGATGATGGGCATTGCCGGCATGATCCTGAACGAGATGCTTGATATCCTTGACCTTCGCGGCGGGCGGCGCGAGCTTGCGGCGATTGGCGGCGGCCTTGCCGTTTTAGCGGCGGTGTTGATCTTTTGCGAGATCCTGCCGAAGGCCGCAGCCTACTCCGCCGCGCGTCGGCTGGCCGTACCGGCCGCGTTTTTCGTAGGGGCCGTCAGGGGAACCATGAGGGCGGTCAGGCTGGATGGCCTGCTCCGACTCGGCGCGCGCGCCGCCGACAGGATCGCCGGACCTGCGCCGGACGCCGGCATTTATCCGGAAGAGATGAAATCGGCCGTGGGAAGTTCGAGAGACCTCCGGCCCGAGGAGCGGCGGCTGCTGGGAGATGCCATGGATCTGAGCGCCATGCGGCTGGCCTCAATAATGATCCCGCGCACCGACGCGTTAGCGGTCCAGGGGGATGAGCCCGTGCGGTTCGCCCTCAAACTCGCCCTAGATAACACCAAGACGCGCATACTCGTATATGGAAAGAATAGGGACGACATCCTCGGGCATGTCAACGTCAAGGACCTTTTCTTCTGCCCCAACCACAGCGCCTTGTGCAGGACTTTGGTTCGTCCCGTGATGTTCCTGCCGTCGGTGGCGAAGGTCGTGGATGCTTTCGCGGAGTTCGTAGGGGCCGAGGCCGAGATGGCGGTGGTGGTGGACGAATACGGCGGCACGGCGGGTATCGTAACGCTTGAGGATTTTCTAGAGACTGTACTCGGCGATATCGGTGACGAGTACGACCGCGGAATCGAAAAGGACATTGTCGAATGCTCTGACGGGACATGGATGGTGAGCGGAGGCATGACGCTGGTGGATTTCGCGGATCGGTTCGCCGGAGTCCTCGCGGAGTTCCCCGCCGTCCGGCGGCGCTTAGATACGGCCGATGTCGGCACTGTAGCCGGCCTGGCAGCCACGCTGATCGGAAGGATCCCGGCTCCAGGCGACAGGGCCCGCATAGGACCTTTCGAGTGGGAGGTGGAATCGGTCGCGGGTCGCCGCCTCAAGAAACTCCGATTGCGGATCGAACGGCCGACAGAGGATGGCGGATCCATCGGCGGGAGGACATCCGTGGAGGAGACGGCGGGAACATGGGCGGCGGATGAAGGGGGCGCGGGGGCACGGCGCGAAACGGATCCGGAAGCGCCTCCTGAGAAGGCGCCCGAGGCGCGAGGGGAAAAGGAGGAAGGACCGGCGTCGAATGCGGCGGAGGAGGCCGCCGGCAGGGAAAGATCCGGTTTGGAGGAGACGGGCGTGCCGCGGGGCGCGGAACCTCAAGAAACAACTCGCGAAGGCCCGGCGAAGGAGCGAGGGGAAGATTGACATGTCGGCTGCCGGCGCGTGCGTCGCTATCCTCGCCTCGGTCTTCCTCTGCGGTGCGTTCTCCGGGATCGAATCAGGCTTCTACGGTCTGAGCGCGATACGGTTGCTCCACAGGCGCCGGCTGGGCGACGCCGCGGCGCGCGCCCTATTGGCGCTTCGCT
>CALKMO010000323.1 GCA_937991785.1 uncultured bacterium
GGATCCGCCCAAGTATTCTATGATGCCCCTGCTTGTCGGCACATTGAAGGCTACCGTCATAGCCGTGGCTACGGCGATACCGTTGGCTGTGGGCGCGGCGCTTTACACATCCGAGTTCGCCCCGCCGAGGCTAAGGGAATTCGTCAAGCCGGCGATAGAGATGTTGGCCGGCATCCCCAGCGTCGTGGTGGGGTTCTTCTGTCTGATGATAATGGCGGACTGGCTCCAGTGGATCTTCGGCTGGACGTTCCGCCTCAACGCTGTGACGGCCGGGCTTGGCCTGAGCCTCGCGGTGATACCGATAGTGTTCACGGTTACCGAAGACGCGCTGACCAGCGTGCCGAAGACCTATCGCGACGGATCGCTGGCGATGGGCGCCTCGACCTGGCAGACGGCTTGGCGCGTGGTTCTCCCGGCCGCCTCGCCCGGAGTTCTGGCAGCCTGCGTGCTCGGCTTCGGGAGGGCCGTCGGGGAAACGATGATCGTGCTGATGGCTTCGGGCAACGCGGCAATCATGTCCCTGTCCCCGACGGATTCCATAAGGACCTTTTCCGCAACGATAGCGGCCGAGCTTGGCGAAGTCGTCGTCGGCAGCGCGCACTACCACGTTCTGTTTTTCATCGGAGCATTCCTGTTCACTGCCACGTTCCTGACGAACCTCGGAGGGCAGTGGTTTGTAGGCAGGCTTCAGAGGAAACTGAGGGGAGAGCTGTGAGCATGGGCGGAGGATCCGTGGTCGGAGCGACGGTGGCGGAGTCCGGGCGCGAACCGGGCCTCGTCGCCGGGCTGACCTTCAAGGCGCTTACAGCCTTGGCGTGCCTGCTGATCGTGGCGATGGTGGCTGTGATCCTGGGCAATATAGCGCTGCACGGCGCCGGCACGATAAGCCTGGGCTTTCTCCTCAGGGCGCCCGAGGCGGGGATGCGCGAGGGGGGCATCTTCCCGGCGATCGTCGGCACCTTCGCGTTGGTGCTCATGATGACGATAGCGGTGATACCCCTTGGCGTTGCCACGGCGGTGTACATGCACGAGTACGCGCCATCGGATTCGAGGGCGCTTAAGTTCGTCCGCCTGGCGATCCAGAATTTGGCCGGGGTGCCGGCCATAGTCTTCGGACTGTTCGGGCTGGGGTTTTTCGTCGAGTTCGTAGGGCGCGGCATAGACAAGGTCGCCTTCGGCGGAGAGCTCAACTACGGCCAGCCCGCCATAATATGGGCGGCGCTGACGATGGCGCTTCTGACGCTTCCGACGGTCGTGGTGGCCTCCGAGGAGGCGCTCAGGGCCATCCCGCAAAGCTACCGCGAGGCTGCCTTCGCCGCCGGAGCCACTCGGTGGCAGGTCGTGCGGAAGATAGTCCTGCCGCAGGCCATCGGCGGGATATTGACGGGTGGGATACTGGCCGTCAGCCGCGGCGCGGGCGAAGTCGCTCCGGTGATGTTCACCGGCGCCGCGTACTTCCTGCCGTACCTGCCGACGCGGCTCAACGACCAGTTCATGGAACTCGGCTACCACGTATACGTCATGACCACTCAGTCTCCCGACGTGGAGGATACCAAGCCGGTCCTGTACGCGACGGTGCTGGTCCTGCTCGCGCTCACGTTCATGCTGAATTTCACGGCGATACTGATCCGTTCGAGGATAAGGAGGCGGAAAATTGCCGGGCGTTGACGGAGAAGGGAAGGCTTCGTCCCCGGCCGGCTGCGCGCCGGGACGGCGCCGGTCCCAGGCCGGGGAGGGAGGGATCGGCGGCGGAGACGGTGCCGGTTTGAGCCCGGCGGCGGGCGGAGGGCCGGATCCGAGGCCGCCTCTCGCGGCCGCGGCGGAGGCTTCCGTCGCCGAAGATGCCGTTCGGGAAGGCGGAAAACGTCCGCCGAAGCTGAAGGTGGAAAACCTTGGCGCCCGGGCGGGCGGCAAGCCGATACTGAAAAATATAAACCTGTCGGTCGAACGCGGCGAGATATTGGCGATAATCGGCCCCGCCGGAGCGGGCAAGACGACTTTCCTCAGGGCGCTGAACAGGATGAGCGACTTGGACCCGGGGATCGAAGTTTCCGGACAGGCGTATCTCGACGGTTCTCCCATACGCCATGAGTCGGCGGATCCGGCCATCGTGCGCCGCAGGCTCGGCATGGTCTTTTCCGTGCCTGTGCCTCTGCCTCTTTCCGTGCGCCGCAACGTTTCCTTCGGAGTAGAACTCGATGCCTCGTTCAGGGGCAGCGTCGGGGAGAGGGTCGAGATGGCTCTGCGGGCGGCGTATCTGTGGGATGAGGTCAAGGACCGCCTGGACGAGCCGGCGTCCAACCTCTCCGGAGGCCAGCAGCAGCGCTTATGTCTGGCCCGCACCATTGCGCTCAAGCCCGACGTCCTGCTCCTGGACGAACCATGCTCCGGCCTGGATCCGATCTCCACCGCCAAGATAGAAGACGCCCTTCAGGACCTCAAGGAAGAGATGGCCGTCATACTTGTGACCAACAACGTCAAACAGGCCTCCAGGGCGTCCGACCGCACGGCTTTCTTTTTCTTCGGGGAGCTGGTGGAGCTGAACGAGACGCGGAAGCTGTTCACCGCCCCGCAGGACGGCCGAACGGCGGACTATATATCCGGGAGGTTCGGATGACCGCGCCGAAACTCGAAACCCGCTCCTTCAACCTGTGGTATGGCGACTTCCACGCGCTCAAGGACGTTTCATGTTCGATACCGCCCCGCGCGATCACAGCTATCATAGGTCCCTCCGGCTGCGGGAAGTCCACGCTCGTGCGCGTGTTCAACCGCATGAACGATACGATCCCAGGCGTCAGGACCTCTGGCGAAGTCCTTTTGGACGGAGCCCCGATAACCGGCAAAGCCGCGAACCTGCGCATCCTCCGCAAGCGCGTGGGTATGGTGTTTCAGCGCCCAAACCCCTTCCCCTTATCGGTCTTCGAAAACGTCGCCTACGGACCGCGCATCCACGCTTTGTGCGATGCGGCCGAACTGCACGAAAGGGTCCGCCGGAGCCTCGAGGCCACCGGCTTGTGGGACACGATGAAGGATCGCCTGAACGACTCCGCGCTGTCGCTCGCCCCA
>CALKMO010000324.1 GCA_937991785.1 uncultured bacterium
CATGGCATGCCTTGCATATGCGGCCTGCGGGGCGGCCTCGGGCGCCTCGGGAGGCGAAGACGGAAGCTCGGATATCGAACCCGTCGGGCGGGACGGAGCAGGAGGGGAAAGCCGGGCCGCGAACATCGAATGCGTTTCCGAGGCCGCCAAGACGACGGGGCATGACGGAGAGCCGCCGGCCGGGCCTTTGCTGATAGTTTACGATTTCGCCAGCGCCCACGACGGCGGGAAGATCGGGCGCAAGGCGGCGGAGATACTGCGGGGGCTGGCGCGGAAATCCGAGGCGTTCCTGATGCCGGTCGAGATGGACCGCGAGGCGGCGATGGCGAACCGTCCCTTAGCCCCGGACGAGAAGACGGACGCCGCGGCGGTGGCAGCCCACGCGCGGGAAAATTTCGGCGCCGGACTGGCCATCGTCGGCGGCGTGTACGGGCGCGGCGGCGACGCCCTGCGGGTGGAAGCGCGGGGCGGAGCGTCCGGAGAGGGGACAGCCGGGAGCAAAGACGGCCGGGATCGGGAGCCAAGCCGGTATTCGCCGTCTCCCGCTTGGACGCCCGCCGTTACAGACAGCCACAACTTTTCGCGGCCGTTCCCTCCTTTGAACGCCGTGCCGGCCACCGCTGAATATCCCGGCATGGCAATTTCTTCCTTCACTTGACCGTGACGAGCCGCCCTACCAAGCGTCGTTTGCCAGACCCGCCGTCCACCGAGTAGACAAGCAGAAACGAGCCGTCCTTGCCGCCGGCCAGCGCTGGGCCGGAACACGGCTGCGATCCTTCATCGAGCACATGCCAGGCGTCAGGTTTTCCGATAAGCCTTCCATCGGAGTCGAGCAAGGCGCCGTGTATCTGGTCTCTGTAAGGCGCCTTGGCCTTACTGCTGCCCTTGGCGGCCATCAGGAAGGTCCCGCCTCCGGCCGCGACGGCCAGCGGCCCGTCCAGGCCTGGATCGCTTACATGCACGGTCTCGGCGCTGTTGTCCGGCCCCGTGCGCAGAGGTTTCGTTCCGGAAACGTCGAATACCAGGACGGTCCCCGGCCCGTTCCCGCCGCCCCGCCCCGACAAGCCCGTGCCGGCGCAAACGACCAACCTATCGTCCGAAGCCGCCCCGCCTATCTGGCCGTTATGAAGGGAATGGTTCACGGGAAGCCGACCGTTGATCTCCGCCACAGCCAACGCCCCGCCTTTCTCCTCTAACCGGGCCAACGCCGTCTTCCATCCGGCCTCCGGCGTCCTCCAAAAGAGGAACCAGCCCTTCCCCGTGCCGGCCAGCACCGTTTCGCCGCCGCGGGCGGGCTTTCCCGGAAGGCCGACGGGCACGCCGCCAATGTCCATAACCTGCCCATCCGGGTTTACGCGGGCGGCATGTATGGCGTAGCCCTTTCCGTCCCGGTAGTCCTGCCATGCGACCAGGAACTTGCCTCCGCTTGCCGCCGCGACGGCCCCGTACTGGTTGCGTTCGCCGCCGGCTACCAGGAACCCGTCCTTGTCGAGGACCTTTCCGTCCGGGGTCACGCGCGCGGCGTAGATGTCGAAGTCCTTTCCGTTTCGCAGATCGCTCCATACGACGAGGAATGCGCCGCCCGCGAAGGCCGCCGCCGGCGCCAACTGCGAATCCGCCGCGGCGCACACGACGATCGGCTTCCCGTCGAGCGGCTTGCCGTCGGCCGACACCCGCACCGCGAGGATATCCGAGGTCTCCGTCTCGTAAAAATCGCGTCCCTGCTGCCATACGACGAGATACGTTTTGCCGCCGTCGAAAGCCGCCTTCGCGGCGATCTGGTCGCGCGCGTCGGGCGGATCGGGGGCGAGTTCCACCCGGGGACCGACCGCGATATCTCCGGCGAAAGCGGAGGCGACCGCGAGGAACGGGGAAGCGAAAATCAAGCCCGAGTATTTCATGCCGGTCTCCTTTACTTTACACGCCGCAAGCGGAATATTTTCGTGCGGAGCTGCCCGGATCCTTCGACCGAAAGCGTGGCGCCGACCCAGGGATAGACCGAGCCGTACAGGTTTCCTTCGTAATCCCTCCCGTGCAGGTGGCAGACCGACAAGTTGCACAGCGATCCGCCTTCGGCCGCGGATTTGCCCGTCAGGTTCGGATTGAAGATCACGCCTCCGCGGTTCCTGTTGCCGTGAACCGGCAGCACGTACCATCGGCCATTGCACAGCAACGTTGCCGAAGTCGTCTTGAGATCCGTGGGGATGCGGCGGATATCGTATTCGTCGCCGCCGCACGAGTAGACGCACGAACCGTCGGGGTTCGCCGCCAGGCTGGTGGGCGTATCAATGTATATTGTCAACGGCGGTCCGTCGCCGATGTGGTGCGGTTTTCCGCCCTTACTTCCTGCAGCCTTCAGGAATTCCTCATGCGTCATCCCGGCGATGCGCTCGATCTTGCCTTCGGCCGACACCCGCACCACGCCTCCGTCATCCACGCGCCATATAAAATAAGCGTTGCCCTTGAGATCGCAGTCGGCCATCTGGGGGACGTGTCCTGGCCAGGCGCCCAACTTCGTGATGGCCTTGCGGTCGGCATCAACCCGGAACACACCAAGATAAGAGCTGACTACGGTAAGAGTGCCGTCCGAGGCCGCGGCCACGGCGATCATCCCGCCGAGGTTGGCCTCGAGCGGCGGGCAACTCTCGCCGTCCTTGAGGACGCGCCTGCCGCCCCCGGCCGCGGTGTCCACCATCCACCGGCCGTCCTTGTCCTTGAAAATCCTGCGCACGCGGACGTTGCCGTTCTCGGCGGTGTATATGTTCCCTTGCCCGTCGCACTGGATTGACCGCGGCACGTTGTAGTCGCCGCCCTGGTCGAACATGGCCTGGTTTGAGGGACCGTCCCGATAGCCGCGGGCGCCGGTGCCCGCAAGCCTCCGGAGCATGCCGTCAGCTGTCACGATATCTATCGCGTTTCCGTTCAGCACGTAGATGTTTCCGGACTTGTCGCCACATAGCGCGATGCCGCCGCCGCCTGCCTCGACGGCCGGCCCGACAGGCGGCCCGCCGCCGAGCGCCCCCAGGAATTCCTCCGGGACCCATCGTTCCCGGCGCCAGTCGTCCGGAGACGGCGCCTCCGACCGTTCGTCGGCTTCCTTGTCCGCGGCCTGCGCTGCCGGACCGGGCCGTCCGCCGGCCCCCGAATCTTTCTTTCCATCTCCTACCGCCGCCGCGATGGCTGCCGCCGCGGCAAGGAGGGCCGCCGCGCCGAGCGCGGCCTTAGCCGCCGGGCCCCCCTTGAACGCGCCGGCAGGAACGAACTGAGCTTCCGCCTCCGGACCGGGCCGTCCGGCGGCCCCTTGTCCGGAGAGTTTCGAGATGGCCGTCTTGAGTCCGTCCGGCGGAGGAGGCATGCGCAATTCTCCGACATCGGCCGGCACGAACGCGCCGAACCCCGCGGCGGCAAGCATCTTCCGCAATTCCGCCAAGCCGCGCGCCACGCGGTCGGAGGCGGTCGAGCGCGGCGCTCCTATCGCCTCCGCCGTCTCCTCCAGCGACAGCCCGTGGAGATGGCGCAGGGCCACGGCCAAACGCAGGCTCGGATCGAGTCGGTCCATTGCCTGCCGCAATGTATCCAGCAGTTCCTCTCGTTCCGCAGGATCGCTCATTTCCTCCCCCTTCGCCATAGGGCCAGCTTCCTTGCCGAGGGCCGGCGTTCCGCTCCAATATGCGATGCTCGACGGGACGGATTCCGCTGCGCGCCCGACCTGCCGCCTCTCCCTGCCCTCCACCCTCGCCAAGTCCCTGGCCGCGCTTACCGCCACGCGGGCAAGGTACGGCCGCACCGGCCGGGAACGGTCGAAAGCTGCGAAACCCTTGACGAACTTGATGTAGGCATCCTGGACCGCATCCTCGGCGTCGGACGGATTCCCCGCCGCCGAGAGCGCCACGCGCCATACGAAGTCCAGGTTCTCGCAGAATATCCTGCCGGCTTCCCCGCTCGCCTCCATTACGCCAAACGCCCTCCGACGCCGGACCGAGCCGTAAACTTCGCGACGGCCGCGCGCCCGGAAACGCGGCGCCCGTTCGACCGCAAAGGCGCCGCTCCGCACGCGCCGTGACGGCCCGCCGGCGCGAACGCCGGCTCCTTTATCCATACATATTACGTCCGAAACGTTCGTTCCTCCGGAGAAAAATTCCGAAGAATATGCCGCTCGGACGCGGGTCGAAACATCCTTGATATCCCTCCTATCAGAGATAGTATGCGCGGTTCGTCCGGTCTCCCCGGGCGCCGCGGGAGGCGGGGCGGTTTTTCCCGCGGCGCGACGCCGGTCGGATGCCGGGGATACGGTCGTTTTTCCGGAGGCGATGGATTCAGGTGGGCAAGGCGAGAGGGAAAAGGCCCGGCGCCAGTATACTGCTGGAAGTCCTGAAGGACGAAGGCGTCCAGTACATATTCGGATATCCCGGAGGCGCGGTGATACCGATCTACGACGCCCTTTACTGTTTTCCGGAGATAAAACACGTAATGGTGCGCCATGAGCAGGCCGCGGCGCACATGGCCGATGCCTACGCGCGCGCGACGGGGAAGGTCGGGGTCTGCCTGGCGACCTCCGGCCCCGGCGCGACGAACCTGGTGACCGGTATAGCGACGGCCTACATGGATTCTATCCCGATGGTCGCGATAACCGGGCAGGTCAAATCCTTCCTGATAGGCAACGATGCCTTCCAGGAGGCCGACATAACGGGGATAACCCGTCCCATAACCAAGCAGAATTACCTGGTGAAGCGCGTGGAGGATCTGCCGCGGGTGTTGCGCGAGGCGTTCTACCTGGCGCGGACGGGCCGCCCCGGTCCGGTGTTGGTGGACATCCCGGTGGACGTATCCATGACGGAAAGCGACTGCGATATAGATGCCGAGATGGACCTGCCTGGATACCATCCGCGCATCGAACCGGATCAGGCTGCAGTCGAGGCGGCCGCGGAGGCGATCAATGCGGCCGAACGCCCCCTGTTCTACGTTGGCGGTGGATGCGTCACGGCCGGGGCGTTCCGAGAGCTGAGGGCGTGCGTCGAGAAGGCCAAGATACCGGTCTGCTGCACGCTGATGGGGCTCGGTTCGATCCCCGGCGACAGCCCCTATTGCCTCGGCATGCTCGGAATGCACGGCACGGCCTACGCCAACTATGCGGTCAACAATTCGGATCTCTTGGCGGCCTTTGGCGCCCGCTTCGACGACAGGGTCACGGGGAAGACGGACGCCTTCGTGCCCGGCGCCAAAGTGATCCACTTCGACATAGACCCGACCTGCATATCCAGAACCGTGCGCGCGCACATACCCGTGGTCGGCGACGTAAGGGAATCGCTCAAGAGGCTGGCGAAGCTTCTCAAGCCGCGCGACCGCAAGCGGTGGCTGGACGCCATCGCCGGATGGAAGAGATCCCACCCGCTCAAGATGCCCGACAACGGCCTGCACGCGCAATACGT
>CALKMO010000325.1 GCA_937991785.1 uncultured bacterium
ATGAGCCGATCGCCTTCGACCAGCGGCGACAGGGCCAGCTCGCACATGCATCCCGGCGCCTCGAACGCCCACGTCACGTCTCCTCCGGAACCGTGGAACCACGCCGCTTTTCTCGCCGCATCGGCCCACTTCTCCAGCGCCGGCCTCCCGGGCCGCCGGCTCCATACGGGCGGCCTGGGGTCGTAGCCCCGTCCCGTAAACGGAGCGACGCGGTAGACCCCGTCCCCGTCGGAGAGCAGAAAACATGCGCCGTAAGTGTTCCATCCCGGCGAAAACCAGCCGCCGGCGTCGCAGAAAGTCTTCTCTTCCAGCGGGCAACCGGGCGCCCCTACGACCAGATGAGCGCCTCCCCGCGGCCACGGGAGGGCATCCGGTTCCATCTGGCGGATGAATTCCAAGTCCCGCCTGTCAGGGAAATTCCCCGCTTCGGTCGGCATGATTTCCCGCCTTCGAAAGCTCCGCGCAAGGCCTCCATCGGCGCCTCGCGGATGTACCCCTAAGGTCTTGAACCCGGCCGCTCGAAATCCGGACCGCCGCAAATTCCAAACCAGCAGATTGCGGCGACCATGCCGGACCGCGGCGCCCGACGCGGGAATGCTAGGTCGGACGCCCGTTCGCGTCAAGCGCGCCCGTTCCGCCTCCGGAGCTATGGCAAGAACCTTGTATCTTCCATCCATCGTGTAAGCGGAGCGAGGCAGCAAGTCGAACAAGTTATGTTCCGGGACGGACCCTGAAGGCGGGGGCCGCGGCGGCTCTATCCGACCGGGGGCGGCGGGGCGAGGGCTTCGGCGCGCCGGTCGGCATGGCGCTCCTCGCACATGCCGAATATTTCCTGGAGCGGCAGGACGTCAAGCCTGCCGCCCGATTTTCGGAGGCGATCTGTTCCCCATAGGGCGGCCTGGGCGCTGCTCATGGTGGTCGAGAGCGGTATGCCCCGGCGTATCGCGGTCGTCCTGATGCGTACCTCGTCTTTTCTGGGATACTTTCCGCTTGGCGTATTGATGATCAGATGGACATCGCCTTTTTCCATAAGGTTCAGGACGTTCGGCGGGCCTTCGCTTATTTTGTTTATCTGCTCTACCTCCACCCCGGCTCTGCGCAGGAACTCAGCCGTTCCCCTTGTAGCCACTATTTTGAATCCTAGCTTTTGGAAGCCGGCCGCTACGGATACGGCCTCTTTCTTATCCCTGTCCTTTACGCTTATGAACACAGTGCCCGACGTCGGCAGTCGGCAGCCTACGGCGAGCTGGCTTTTGAAAAAAGCCGCGCCGATATCGTCGTCCACCCCCATGACCTCGCCGGTGGATTTCATCTCCGGTCCCAGCACCGCATCCACCCCCTCGAACCTTGCGAACGGCAGGGCCGACTCCTTTACCGCGTATCGCGGCCTCTTGGGAAAATCGAATGGGCCGATCTCCTGCAATTTGCAGCCGACCATGATTTTCGTTGCCACCTTGGCCCATGGGATGCCCGTTGCCTTGCTGATGAACGGCACGGTGCGGCTGGCCCTTGGGTTTACTTCCAGCACGTAGACCTGGTTGTCGCGAGTCACGGCGAACTGGATGTTCATCAGGCCCTTGACTTCCAGTTCCAGGCCGAGCCGGACGGTCAGGCGGACCATCTCGGCGATCACCTCGGGCCTGAGGCTGAAAGGCGGCAGGACCATGGCGGCGTCGCCGGAGTGGACGCCGGCCTCTTCGATGTGTTCCAGGATGCCGGCTATCATCACCTGTCTGCCGTCCGCGACGGCATCCACGTCCACCTCGACGGCGTCTTCGAGGAACTTGTCCACGAGGACCGCCTGCCCTTCGCTGGCCTCCAGCGCGCGTTCCATGTATTCGGCCAGCTCCTCTTCGTCATTGACGACCTCCATCGCCCTTCCGCCCAGCACGAACGACGGCCTTACTATTACCGGGTAGCCGACGCGCGCGGCTATTGCCAGCGCCTCCTTCGTCGAAACGGCGGCGCCGTTGGGCGGCTGCCTGGCGTCAAGCTTTATGAGAAGCTCGCGGAAGCGGTCGCGGTCGCTCGCGCGCTCGATGGCTTCGGTGGACGTGCCGAGTATCTTCACTCCTGCAGCCTCGAGACGCCTTGAGATGTTGAGCGGCGTCTGGCCGCCGAGCTGCACGATGGCGCCTATAGGCCCTTCCTCTTCCCATATGTTCAGGACATCCTCGACGGTCACCGGTTCGAAATACAGGCGGTCGCTGGTGTCATAGTCGGTCGAGACCGTTTCCGGGTTGGAATTGACCATTATGGCCTCGTAACCGAGCTCGCGCAGCGCAAAGGCCGCATGGCAGCAGCAGTAATCGAACTCTATGCCCTGCCCTATCCGATACGGCCCGCATCCCAGGATCATGACCTTTTGAGCGGATTCGCGCCGCGCTTCGTTCTCTTCGTCGTAGGTCGAATAATAGTACGGCGTGCAGGCTTCGAATTCCGCGGCGCACGTGTCTACTATTTTGTAGACCGGCCGGACGCCGGCCTCCGCGCGCGCGGCGCGGATCTCGGAGGGTTTGCCGCCGAATATCGCCGCGATCTGGGCGTCCGAGAACCCCAGCCGTTTGGCCTCGCGCAGCATGCCTGGTCCGATCCGTTCGAGCGATCCGGCGGCCGCCAGCCTCGATTCCATCTCAACGATCCTGCCGATCTGGTCCACGAACCATGGATCTATGCCCGTCAGGCCCGAGATCCGCCCGGCGTCCCATCCGAGCCGCAAGGCCTTCCGGATGGCGAAAAGGCGCAAGGAGTTCGGCACGCGCAGGCACTCCTCGAGATCCCTGCCCTCTATTTTCCGCTCGCCCCTGGCGTCCAATCCGTCGCAACTTATCTCCAGTCCGCGCAGTCCCTTCTGCAGCGCCTCCGGGAAGCTGCGCCCTATGGCCATCGTCTCGCCTACGGACTTCATCGAGGTGGTGAGTTCGTCCTTGGCTCCAGGGAATTTTTCGAACGCGAAGCGGGGAATCTTCACGACGATGTAATCTATAGTGGGCTCGAAACTCGCAGGCGTCACCTTCGTTATGTCGTTAGGGATCTCGTCAAGCGAGTAGCCAACGGCGAGCTTGGCGGCGAACTTGGCTATGGGGAATCCGGTGGCCTTGCTGGCAAGGGCGGACGAGCGCGAGACGCGCGGGTTCATCTCTATTGCGACCATGCGGCCCGTCTTCGGATCCACCGCGAACTGGATGTTCGATCCGCCGGTGGCGACGCCTATCTCTCGGATTATCGCTATCGCGGCGTCGCGCATGTCCTGGTATTCCCGGTCTGTCAGCGTCTGGGCAGGGGCCACGGTTATGCTGTCGCCGGTATGTACTCCCATGGGGTCGAAGTTCTCTATCGAGCATATGATGACGACGTTGTCTTTGCAGTCTCGCATCACCTCCAGCTCGAATTCCTTCCACCCGACGAGCGACTTTTCCACGAGTATCTGCCCGCGCATGCTGAGGCGCAGGCCGAAGTCCGCTATGCGGCGCAGATCGTCTTCGCCTGACGCGATGCCGCCCCCTGTTCCGCCCAGCGTGAAGGCTGGCCGGACGACGACCGGATAGCCGATGCTTTCCGCCACCGCCATCGCCTCGTCCACCGACGATGCCAGACCGCTCGGGGGAACTTCAATGCCTATCCGCAGCATCGCCGCCCGGAATTCGTCGCGATCTTCCGCCTTCCTGATCGCACTGACGTCCGCGCCTATCATCCTTACGCCGAACCTGTCGAGCGCCCCGCTCCCGGCCAGCTCCATGGCCACGTTAAGCCCGGTTTGTCCGCCCATGGTCGGAAGCAGCGCATCGGGACGCTCCTTCTCGATCACCGCGGCCACCACGTCCGCTGTCACCGGTTCGATGTACGTCCTGTCCGCCATATCGGGATCCGTCATGATGGTGGCCGGGTTGGAATTGACGAGTATTACCTCATAGCCTTCGGATTTGAGGGCCTTGCACGCCTGGGAACCAGAATAGTCGAACTCTCCGGCCTGCCCGATCACTATGGGTCCGGCGCCTATGACCAGTATCCTGCGGATGTCTGTTCTCTTCGGCACTCGATTCTTACCCCTTTCGCCCGGCCAGCGCCGCGCCGACGAAGTCGCGGAACAGAGGGTGCGGATCCAGAGGCCTGGATTTGAACTCGGGATGCGACTGCACGCAAACGAACCACGGGTGATGCTTCAGCTCCATCGCCTCCACCAGCTTGCCGTCCGGCGACAGGCCCGAGAATATCATCCCCGCCCGCTCGAATTTACGCCTCATGGCGTTATTGAACTCGTAGCGGTGCCTGTGTCTTTCGTATGCGCGGTCCGTCCCGTAGGCCGCACGCAACTTGGTGCCGGCCCCGAGCGCGCACTGGTAGGCCCCCAAGCGCATCGTGCCGCCCATCTTCACCACGCGGCGCTGCTCGTCCATCAGTACTATCACCGGATGCTTGGTTTTAGGATCGAATTCCGTGCTGTTCGCCTTCTTCATGCCCAAAACATTTCTGGCGAACTCTATCGCGGCGCACTGCATGCCCAGGCATATTCCCAGGAACGGAACGCCCTTTTCCCGCGCGTAACGTATGGCCGATATCTTGCCCTCTATCCCCCTGGCCCCGAACCCGCCCGGGACCAATATCCCGTCGGCCGCCGCGAGCAGTTTCTCGGCCCCGTCTTTCTCCACCTGCTCGCTGTCCACGCGGTCGACCGTCACCTTCGCCTTATGGCTGATGCCAGCATGGGCCAACGCCTCGTAGATGGACTTGTACGAATCCTGCAGCCGGATGTACTTCCCCACTACGGCTATCTTGGCTTCGCGCTCCGGGTTCCGTATGTTTTCCAGCATGCGCTCCCAGTCGGACAGGTCTATGCGGCGCGGGCCCAGGCCGAGCCTTTTCGCCAGGTGGCCGTCCATCCCCTGCTTGACGAGCTGCACGGGGATCTCGTATATCGAATGTTCGACGTCCCTTTCCTCGAAGACCGCATGCGGATCCACGTTGCAGAACAGAGATATCTTCCTGCGCATGTCCTCGCTCATCGGGCGCTCGGTACGGACGATCAGCACGTCGGGCTGGATGCCTATTTCGCGCAATCGCCCGACGCTTTGCTGCGTCGGCTTGGTCTTCATCTCGCCCGCAGCGCGGATGTAGGGGACCAGAGTCAAGTGCACGTAGATGATATCCTCGGCCGGAACGTCGAATCGGAACTGCCTTATCGCCTCCAGGAACGGCAGCCCCTCTATGTCTCCCACCGTTCCCCCCACCTCGGTTATCACCACGTCTATATCCCTGGTGGCCAGCCCCCTTATGGCCGCCTTGATCTCGTCGGTAACGTGCGGGATGACCTGGACGGTATGACCCAAATATTCGCCCCGGCGCTCCTTCGCTATAACGGTTTCGTATATCTGTCCGCTGGTGTAGTTGCTCTTTCTCGAACACGATATGCCCGTGTAGCGTTCGTAGTGGCCGAGGTCCAGATCGGTCTCGGCACCATCGTCGGTAACGAAGACCTCCCCATGCTGGAACGGACTCATCGTGCCGGGGTCCACATTTAGGTAGGGATCCAGTTTCTGGAGCGCGACGTTGAGGCCGACGCGCTTCAGTATAAGTCCCAGCGCCGCGCTGGTGATCCCCTTGCCCAGGGACGAAACCACGCCTCCGGTCACGAACACGAATTTTGCCATGACCGTCCCCCGCCCCGTAATCGTCAAGCGGCCCGGTATGGAAGCGCCGCCGAAACCCGCGCCGCTGCGCCGATCCGGCAGCCGCGCGCAGCGATCACTCCCATTCTATGGTACCTGGCGGTTTGGAGCTTATGTCGTAGACGACCCTGTTTATCCCCCTGACCTCGTTCACTATCCTGGCCGATATGCGGGCCAACAGGTCGTGGGGGAGCCTTGCCCAGTCGGCGGTCATTCCGTCCCTGCTCGTCACCGCCCTTACGACTATCACCTCCGAGTACGTCCTCTCGTCGCCCATCACGCCGACGGTGCGCACCGGCAGCAGCGCTGCGAAATACTGCCACACCTCCCGTTGGCGGTCGTACGCTTCTATCTCCTCGCGCACGATTGTGTCGGCGCGGCGGAGCAGCTCGAGGCGCGCTTCCGTCACCTCGCCGATGACGCGCACCGCCAGCCCCGGCCCCGGGAATGGCTGGCGGGCGACGATCTTTTCCGGCAGCCCCAGCTCCCGCCCGACCTCGCGCACCTCGTCCTTGAAAAGCTCCCTGAGAGGTTCGATCAGTTCGAACTCAAGATCCTCCGGCAGCCCGCCGACGTTGTGGTGCGTCTTTATCGTGGCCGACGGTCCGCCGCGCGGCGAGGCGCTTTCGATCACGTCGGGGTATAGCGTCCCCTGCGCCAGAAACCGCGGCCTGCCGATCTTTTCCGCCTCATCGAGGAACACCTCTATGAACGTCCTGCCTATGCGCTTACGCTTCTCTTCGGGGCATTCCACCCCCTGAAGGGCGGAGAGAAACTTCGCCCGGGCGTCTACAGTCACGACGTTCAGGGGATAGTCCTCCGTGAACATGCGGCGTATCTCTTCGGCCTCGCCGTGCCGCAGCAGTCCGTTGTCCACGAACACGGCCGTGAACCGATTGCCTATGGCGCGTTGGAGTAGGGCGGCGGTGACGGACGAATCCACGCCGCCGGACAGCGCGCATATGACCCGGTCTGACGGACCCACCTTGGAGCGTATCTTCTCGATCGCCTCGGCTGCGAACAACGATACCTTCCAATCCCCTCGCAGCCCGGCGATGCCGAAAAGGAAGTTCCGGAGGATGTCCGCTCCCCGCGGCGTGTTGTTCACCTCGGGGTGAAACTGGACGCCGTAAATCTTCCTCTCCGGGCACCCGATCGCGGCGGACGGACAATTGGGCGTATCGGCCAGGACGCGGAATCCCGGCGGCAGGACCTCGACCGAATCGCCGTGGCTCATCCACACGTCCAGCCTGTCGGGCAGACCGTCGAACAGTCCCGATCTCTCCCTTATGCGGAGCCAGGCCGGACCGTATTCGCCGGCCCGCCCCTTCCTTACGGTCCCGCCGAGCGCCTGAGTCGCCAGCTGCATCCCGTAGCAGATGCCCAGTACCGGGATTCCCAGCGAGAATATCCCCTCGTCGGCCCTCGGCGCGCCCGGTTGGAAGACCGACGCCGGCCCGCCCGACAGTATTATCGCGCCGGTACGGCTCCCCGCGGCCACAGCGGCCGGGATGTCGTGCCGGACGATCTCGCAATACACGTTGAGCTGACGAACGCGGCGCGCTATCAGCTGCGTATATTGCGAACCGAAATCCAGGATAAGGACGCGCTCGTGACTCACGGCAGACGCATCCCCTTCCGTTCCGCCATCATATCCACGAAGCGCCGGAACAGATGCCGCGCGTCGTGCGGTCCGGGGGCTGCCTCCGGATGGTACTGCACGGCGAAAGCCGGCGCCCTTTTAAAACGGAGTCCCTCTACCGTTCCGTCATACAGATTCACATGCGTGACCTCGACCGCTTCGGGGTCGAGCGAGGCCGGGTCAACCGCGTATCCGTGGTTCTGAGCCGTTATGTCTATGCGCCCTGTCGCAAGCTCTTTGACAGGATGGTTCGCTCCCCTGTGGCCGAATTTCAGCTTGTACGTCCTGCCCCCCGCGGCCAAGCCCATGATCTGGTGCCCAAGACATATCCCGAATATGGGCAGCTCGTCCAGCAGATCGCGCACGGTGGAAACAAGGTAGCCGCAGACCGCCGGGTCGCCCGGCCCGTTGGACAGGAAAAGTCCATCGGGCTTATTCGACATGATCTCCCATGCGGAAGCGTCCGCGCGCACTATCGCGACCGAGCAGCCGGATGCTTCCAGCAGCCGCAATATACTGGCCTTGCAGCCGCAGTCCACGACCACGATCCTGAACCGCTTCTCTCCTCCCCCATCGCTCCGCGTGCGGGACGCTTGGCACGTTACCTCGCGCACGAGATCCCGTTCGGAAAGGCCCGGCGAGGCTTTCGCCCTGGCCGCCAGCCTCGCCCCATCGCGATCAAGCGTCGAGACGATGGCTTTCATCGCCCCGCGCGATCGGATGTGCCGGGTTATCGCGCGCGTATCCACTCCCTCGACGGCCACCACGCCGCGCATCGCGAGATACTCGCGCAGCGTCTCCCGGCTGCGCCAGTTCGACGCCAGCCTGCTCGCCTCGCGCACCACGAATCCCTCGACCTGCGGTCCGCGGGATTCTTCGTCCTCCGGAGTCGTGCCGTAGTTGCCTATGAGCGGGTAAGTCATGACGACTATCTGGCCCCTGTAGGAGGGATCCGTCAGTATCTCCTGGTAGCCGCACATGGAGGTATTGAAAACGATCTCGCCCGTCTTTTCCCCTTCGGCGCCGAACGAAAGACCGTGGAATACCCGGCCGTCTTCAAGCGCTATGGAAGCGAACTGCTCCATGCCTTTGCCTTTAATGGTTTACGTTGCTTCAGGCATGCGCCGCATTTCCGCGCCGCCCGCCGGAGCTTTCGCGCCCGAAGTCCTTTGCGGTTCATTCTCCCGATGGGATTCCGGCATCCGACCGCTTCGCCGGAGCCGAACCGCTGCCGCGGCGATCCGTCGACCTCTTCTGTGCCTCGGCGCCAGCGGCCCTTATCCTCGTGCGCCGCGCCGGAGAATCCGACGACAAACCTCGTGGAATTTTAAACCTTTTCGGGGACGGCGGACGAAAATCGCCCACGCGCAACTCCCGTCCGACCGATTTTCTTGGGGACCGCAGCATACCAGAAAGGCAGTGCGAGTCAACAAAGAAAAAAGGCGAATTCGAAAAATGCCTCGAACCGGTTACCTGTGCATGTAACATCTTATATGACAATAAGTTATGAATGAAGCGTTGCGCTCTTCTATCAAACATGCGGGTTCCCGGACAGGATTCACCCCCTTGTGATTACTCGCAACATCTGGAGGTTACTGGCTTCCCAACTAGTTCAACGCACGAGAAGAAAAATAACAAAACATCGCAAACGGGGCGGAAGCGCACCATTTGAGCTGTCCTTTGCGGCATATCGGAAGCAGAAGCGAGAGAATGGAAAAACACTGTCCGGCTTGTGCTTGGCGGCGGAGGCGCGCGTGTGTGGCGGCCCAAAAAGCGTCTCATGCCCGAATCCTTGAAATCTGCACAAGGTTTAGCGAACGGTTCACTCTTCCCGCTAATTGCGTAATCTGAAGGCTACGGTCCATGCCAGAAAATCAACCGCCACAACGAATTCGCAGCGGCTCTACTCGCTTTATGCCTTGAACCGGCTCCCTGTGATTGTAAAGTTCTGTATGATAATGAGTTATGGATAATGTTTTTTTGTACTCTTCGATTAAACCAGGAGTCCCTGACAGGATTAAATCCCTTTTATACTTTCAAAATCCGGAGGATACTGGCTTTCCGAATAGTCAACGCACGCTTTAAACCGTTTCGAAGGGCAATGCCGGACGTAATCGCGGTATACTGAGCTCCTTCAGAAAAAAAGAGGATGTTGCTGAAAAAAGTAATCCGGAGTACGGCATGCGCCACTAAAAGAATTGAAAGCTGCGGATTCCGGAAAAGACGGAGTTCGTTCCCGGTCGGCGCCGGTCGGTGGGCTGTCCTGTCAGCGTGGAGAATCTGCTTCGGATAGAGCATCGGTAATGATGCGGAAAGTGCGGCCCGCAAGTAAGAGAAATTCGCGGTTCGATTCGGAGGGATAGGGATGGTGTGGCGGAGGGTTTGTAGACGAGGCTGCGTGCCGTTCGGGAACGACCGTTTTAGAAAATTTCTGGATAAAAGTGATTTTTGTCTTGACAGAACATACAGAGCAAACTTAACATAACTTAAAATAGGAGAGAGTATTAGGTTTCATTCTTTGGTCTTTTTGCGCATCCCTTACGTAAGGGATGGGTGCAGGAGAACAGTGCCGGAAGTGCAAAAGAGTTCCGGCGGTTAGGGAAAGGAGGAGTATGGCATGAACGGATTGGCGAGGTCGCTTCTACTAGGCGTGTTCGTTGCTTCGCTGGCGTTTTCATATGCGATAGCGACGGGGGACGGGGTGAGCACGGACACCCGTGGATTTGTCGCGCAGGAGCTTGGTTCTGGCTTGGGCACGGCTTTGCCTTTGGCGTTCGGAAATTCGGACGACCTTGGGTCGATGATGGCCGGCAGCGTAACCGTACGGCAGTTCTGGGGGATCGGGGGTGTGAAGCCTTATAAGTTCGAATGCAGCGAGCTGCCGACTTGGTGTACGCTTTCTGCTGCCGGTTTGCTTACGGTCAGGGCTCCGAGCAATTTGATCGGCGTACCCTTCGGATCTCTTCTTAAAAACGTGCGGCTCACCGACGCTTTGGGAACCGTAGTTTTAAAGGATTTCTTATTCACTATGTTAGATCCGCTGACCGTGCCTGCCGATCCGAAGATAGCCAATATTGACTTGTATGGTCAGGCTAACAATGTGACGCTGGGAGGGATGGATCCGGATTGGCAGCTCTTTTTCGCGCAGAGGGCCACTGGCCCCGAGGTCGCGCTTGGTGCCATACCGCTGGGCGAGAGCTACTTCGGCCAGCTTTCGGCTGTGGGCGGGGAGCCGCCTTATAGCTGGAGCTACACCGGCAACCTGCCGAAGGGGCTTTCGATGTCCGAGGACGGCGTGATCACAGGCATCCCCTATGAAGCCTCGACTACGTACAACTTCGTGCCGGCGCTAGAGGATAACGCTGGAACGGCTGCCGGGAACCCCGTGCCCATCACCGGTATAGATCTGGTGACCGGCGAGTACGGCGTGATCGGCACCTCGCTGACGGTTCTCAATGCCAAGGCGTCGTTCTACTTCGCGGAAGACGGGAAGGATGCCGTAGCGATCTCCGCCCTCCTGAACGGATTCGGCGGCGGCACAAAGGCCAGCGTGAACGGAGCGAACTTCATAATGAGAATAAATGGCACCACGCTGGGACCTATCCCGTTTGATGCGAAGGGTAAAGCTACTTCTGTGGATGGAGTTTCTTCCATTGCGGTCAAGTTCAACCCCGTTAACGGCAAGCTTTCTGTGAAGGGCAAGAAGCTTTCCGACGTGGCCGAGGTGTTCGGGATCGCCGCGGCTACATCTGTCGGCGGATTGTACGATATGGTTATGCAGGTGAGCGTGAACGGCAACGACGTTAGCTTCAACGGGACCTGTGTGCCGGCGCTCCTGTACGCGAAGAAAAACGATGCGAAGGGCATGCTGGTCTACAATATGGGCAAGGTCGGGCAGCTCCAGAGCGGATCCTTCCAGATCATGGACGCCAAGATAAAGGATGCCGATGGAGGAAGCGTGTTCAACGTGAAGTTCCTCGCCCAGTCGTTCGAGGGCGTGGGACTCTCTCTGGCTGCCGGCAGCAGCCTCGTCCTAGGGATCGGACCCAATCCGGCCTCCGCGGTACTGCCTGCCGCCGACTTCGATCAGACGAATGGCAACCTGAAGTTCGTCGGCGTAAGCGGTGCGGTGAAGAAGCTGCACATCAATGCCAAGGGACAGGGCAACCTGATCACGCAGGTCATACCGACGGCGCAGAGCGGTGTGCCGCTGGCTTCCACCCAGGCGGTTGGTACTGCGGTCAGCGTTCCGATGGGCATGGAAGGCAAGCTCGGCGACGGGACGCCATTCAACCTGCGCGCAGGCGTAGAGGTTTACTCGAACGGCAAGAACACCTACGGCATGAAGAAATAAGCGCCGCATAGCGCCGGGCAGATGCGGGAAATGTAGTGAAGCGCCGCCTTAGGGCGGCGCTTCTATTTTCCGGCAAGCCTGTTATGATCGAAGCTCCATTGCGCAAAGATGCTTCAAGAGTGCGGAGTCGTGGTTGGGATTGTTAGGAAAGGGTGAGCCTGCGGACCCCTTCGTCCCGGGATCGGGGCGGCAACAGGCGGACGCGTTGGTGGAGGCGTTTCGATGGGAGAACATCCCTGGAGGCTGGAGGAAACGACGCTCGCAGATGTGCGGCGGCAGCCGTACGAGGCGGCGGTACTGCCGTTCGGGGCAACAGAGTGTCACAACCTGCACCTGCCGTACGGTACGGATACCATAGAAGCGTCGAGGATAGGCGATGGGGCCTGCGAGTTCGCTTGGAATAGAGGCGCAAGGGTAGCCCTGTTGCCAGCGGTCCCTTACGGGGCGGACAGAAACCTCCTGGGATTCCCTATGGTCATCAATCTCGATCAGGGAGTGCTGGACGCCATAGTCGGGAGCGTGGCTGAATCGTTGGGAAAGCACGGCGTGCTGAAACTGGTCATATTGAACGGGCACGGCGGAAACGATTTCTCGCCATGTCTCAGGACGCTCCACGGAAAGACCGGCGTGTTCGTATCCGTATGCGACTGGTGGCGGATGATAGGCGATGCCGTAAGGGAGATATGCGTAAATCCCGACGACCACGGCGGCGAGATGGAAACCAGCCTGATGAAATTGCTGGCTCCGGATCTGGTGCGGATGGAGCGAGCCGATCCCGGCGAGGCCAGGAGGCCCCGGCTCGATGGTCTTGCGAAGGGGTGGATCAAGATGGCCCGTCAGTTTCATCTCATGACCGACAATTGCGGTTCGGGAGATCCGAGGCTTGCCACGGCTGAGAAGGGCAGGCGGCTTTACGATGTCGCCGTCGAACGCCTCGGGTCATACCTGGTCGAGCTTTGCGCCGCGAAGATGGACGCTTCTTTCCCTTATTGACCCGCCGCAGCCGTTTTATCCGATCCGAGCCGACGGATTTTTCCATCCGCGTACCGGCAGAGCGCGTAACGACAGGCGGAGCTTGGGAGCTCGGATCGAAAGGGATCTGAATATATCCCTGAACTCGGCGCCCGGTTCTCCGCGCCAGGCATCGCCCGTCCTTCGTGGGAAAAGCCGTCCCCCGCCCGGGACGATAACCTGGGCGCGGAACGTTACGGAGCGATGATCGCCCCTATGTATTTCCATGCGTGAACGATCAGACGCCGTGGAAGGAGTATGTGCGGGTAGAGGGGCTTGAGCGATACCGCGTCCACGTCCTTGCACTCGGCCTCCAGGCGTACTTGGCGCCGGGATGGGGCGAAATAACGCCTGAACGCCGCCATTATCGTGTATTCTTCGCGCCACACGACCAGCGCCGGTTCGCCGTCGGCCGCTTCGACCGGCCCGAACAAGGCTACGTCGCCGTCCCTGGCCAGCGGCGCCATGGCTCCGCCCCTGACGCGGATTGCCCTTAGTCCGAAGAACTCCAGCTTTTGCGCCGCTCCGGCAA
>CALKMO010000326.1 GCA_937991785.1 uncultured bacterium
GTTCTCGTCTCTTGCCGGTTCATGCAGCCGGATGGCTGTAGTCAGATAGCCCTCGCGAGTCCAGGGAGCTTCCGCCGGCGATTCATGGACTCCCGCCCGGCCTATGTAAGCGACCAGCAGCCGCCTCTCGCCGCGCGGCGATATCTCTAGATCCTTCATGATTGCTGAGGGGACGATCCATCGGTCCTCGACCCTGACCGCCTCCCCGATCTCGCTGGCGACCTTCACCGCCGCCTGCATGCGTCCGGAACCGCTACTCGTTTTCGGATGGGTCGTCATATTTTCTTCCTCCCGTGCGGCCGGCCGTTTCCCGAACTGATATCCGGAATCGGTCGCGGCTGGGCGGGGGCTAATCCCCCGAGGCCGTACGCCCGACTCCGAACGGATACTCATATTCTCGATCCAAAAAGTATATAAAGGCGCAGCTCGCGGACCGCTAGTCGGGATCGGGCTCTTAAAGCTTCCGCCCCGCCGTAGGGAGGAAGGCTGCGCCCGCCATCCCATCAGCCCGCAACCGTGGCGCAAAATACCCAGCGGCCCATGCGGATCCCCGCCGGTCTGGCTATCGTGCATACCCGACCATCAAAAAAAGCAGGCAGATATCCCCGGCGGGACATACGCGCGCCGGGCGCGGCGGCCGACCGCTCTTACAAGTCTTCGGCGGGACCGAGGAACCGTCTCGTCTCGCCCAGCGCGAAGCGGTCGGTCATTCCTGCGACATAATCGCATATTACGGTCTTTAGCCCGTCGGAGTCAATCCTGGCGCGGTAGTCGGCCGGGAGAACATCCGGATGTTCCATGTAATGGCTGAATATCGCCGAGAGATAGCGCTTGGCCTTGTCGAATACCTTCAGGACGCGCGGATGCCTGTAGAGATTTTTCGTAAGGAACGTCTCCAAACCTTTCTTGGTCTCGCGCGTCCGTTCCGTGAACCCGACCAATGGGACTCGGGACCGGCGCACGTCTCCGAGCGATGTTATGCGGCGTTCGACGATGCGCCGCTCGGTCTCCAAGGCGAGGTCCGTCACCAATCTGTTTATCAGGCGCCTGACAACGGCGCGGCGACGGAGCCGGCCGTCCTCGGCGTACACGGCGTACTCGCGCGCCACGTCCTCGGCCGCCTCCGCCCAAGCGGGCTCGGACGCAAGCGCCGCCTCGGAGATAATCCCCGATGCCAATCCGTCGTCCAGATCGTGCGCGTCGTAGGCGATCTCGTCGGCTACGGCTACCACCTGGGCCTCCAGCGTAGGCATCTCCCCTTCCGGGAACCCCATCCTGCTCCTGGCGCGGACCCTGCCGCCGTCCCCGCACTTCGCGAACCCCTCCCGGACCTCGAATGTCAGGTTCAACCCCGGGAAGTCCGGGTAGCGGCGCTCGATAAGATCTACTATCCGCAACCCTTGGCGGTTATGGTCGAATCCTCCCGAATCGCCCATCAGCGCGTCCAGCGCGGCCTCGCCGGAATGGCCGAAGGGCGGATGACCCAGGTCATGGGCGAGCGCGAGGGCCTCGGTAAGGTCCTCGTTGAGCGCCAAGGCGCGGGCGATCGTGCGTGCGATCTGGGCCACCTCGAGCGTGTGCGTCATCCGAGTCCGATAGTGGTCGCCCTCGTGGTTGATGAACACCTGCGTCTTGTAGGTCAGCCTGCGGAAGGCTGAGGAATGAACGATCCGATCCCTGTCCCTTAGATAAGCGGACCTGTACGGAGGCTCTTCTTCCGGATGGACCCGCCCGCGGCTCCTCGCGGAGAATGCCGCGTAAGGCGCCAGCGTTTTTTCCTCGATCGCTTCTATGTCAGTTCTAGATCGCATTTTTCTTTTTTCGGCCTGCTGCGATGCCATCCCCCCGCGCCTCTCATCCCGGCGCTCGGGGCTTCAAACAGGCGGCCACGATCCCGTTGCGAATGCGGCCGTCCGCCTCGACCGAAGCCCGGACGCGGCCCGGGAATACGCACGGTCGAAGGATTTCGAAGACGCTCGTGATCTAACGAGAAGTCACATCCACAGCGGCCGTCGCCTCCGGAGAAGGCCGGCGGGGGCGGTTCGATCCCGGATTCATCGCCGCCGCCTGCGGCCCGCCGGCAGACTCTCGCCCCGCGCCGACATGGACGAGACAAGCGCCACGCCGTCGAAGTGCGGCTGTTCGTTCCCCTCGATGATAGGCATCGCTGCGGGCTTCCCGGCTTTCAGATCCTTTGCCGGAACGTCCGTCCGCTCGAAGCGCAGGAATATTCCCCACGCCTTGCCGCCGTTCGAGTCGAGCGCAACTAGCAGCTCGTGCGTTCCGGGCTTGCCTTCGAACGGGATTCGGGCCGCATCCGGCCTGGCCGGGTTGGTGCCGTTGGGATCGAAGAAAACCTCCCTGCCGTCAAGCCACGCCTTGACCGGTCCGTCGTAACCCAGCAGCGCCGCCAGCTTCATGCGCGACGGCACCCGGAACCTCACGCCATAGAACACCGTAGCGGGTCCTGACAACTCCAGCTCCTTGTGCCTGTCGCAGAAGCTTCCCATGAACCGCCGCATCTTCAGTCCCAGAGACCGGATCGTTCCGGGGAAACTCATCCCATCGAGCGGTATGTGCTTCAGCACCTTGCTCGCGTACACGTTCTTCATAAAGAACGTGGCCGGCGGCCGGACCGGCGCGGCCTTCGCCGAGATCTTAGGCTTTCGGCACCATTCCGGTATGTAGTCCTTCTCCGCCTCGAAAAGCTCCTCGGCCATCCGGCGTATCTCAGACAGCGAGCAGACCGCCGCCGACAGAGGATCCATCATCATAGCGTGGATGACCGATTCGCGGTCCTTGTTGAGCACGCCGCTCACGCACAGCTCGAACACCGCCATGTTTGCCCGGCACAAGGCCGCGCACTGTTCCGGAAGGTTTCCGAAATATGTCGGCATGTAGCCCCGCTTGTCCACCAGCGTGGCCACCTCGACCACGCCCGTCGCTGGCAGATTGGGGATCAGGCCCGTGTTGGGAACCGAAGCGTAGATGACCTTCTTCCTGTCGAACACGTGCGCCTCGATGATGTCGGATGCGTACTCGTGCCCCCGCCGCAACGGTATCTCCAGCTCGCCGTCGGCCATCTTGCGTCTCTTGATATCGGTATCCTTCCGCCACTTCGGCCAGTTGTCGGCATAGAAACCGGTCCCGCCCAGGTAGCCTTCCCTGCAGTGGAGGCGCAGCAGGTCCTTCCGCTTCCGGTAGTACGGAACGTACTCCGAAAAATGCCCGCAGCTTTCCGTGGAGAAATAGCCCAGATTGCGGATCAGGTCCGTCCTTATCGGAAACCGCTCTATTACCTCCGGCCGCGCCGCCGCCTCCCGCAGCGCCGGCAGCATGTCTTTCCCCTTCCACCGCAGCACCGTGAACCACGCCATGTGGTTTATCCCGCCGCACTGCCACTCCAGCTCCTCGTACGGCACGCCCAGTATCTGGGCGATCTGGCGGGAGTTTCCCTGCACCGAATGGCAAAGTCCGACGAACGGTTGATCGGTAGTCCGCACGGCGCCAAGAGTCATCATGGACATCGGATTTGTATAGTTCATTATGAGCGCAGACGGGCAGAGTTCCTTGGCGTCCCGCAGTATATCGAGGAATGGCGGCAGCGTGCGGAGGCACTTCATGATCCCGCCGGGACCTATCGTGTCCCCTATGCACTGATCTATTCCGTACTTCAGCGGAATGTCGTTGTCGTACCTTACGCAATTGACACCCGAGACCTCAATGGTGCTTATGAGGTAATCTGTCCCCGGAAGTATCTTGTGCCTGTCCGTGGATGCTTCGATCTCCCACTTCGTCTTCCCCATCAGCTCCACTATCCGCTTCATGAGCCTGACGTTTATCGCGAGGCGTTTCGCATCTATGTCCACGAGTCCGATTATCCCTTCGTCCAGCCCCTCAACGTTCAGGATGTCCGTAAAAAGGGGCTGCGTGAACCCGCTGCCAGCTCCGAGCAAAGTAACCTTCACCATCGGTGCCCCCTCCACGTTTTCCGTTATGCGGTGGTCCCCTGCGGCCAACATCGCATATCCGGCGCAGCCGAATGATAAGGCCAAACGCGCGTTTTTTGCAAGCCTCGCGAGACTGTACGGAGCCGGTCGCGCTGCCAGCGGACGAGAGGGAGATTTCCGCGGACTCGGGGAGGCTTTACCCCAAAGCTTCATAGTGAGCGCCTCACGCAGGAACGCCGTTTTTCTCGATTTTTACCCCACTTTTTTTCTTGCGCGGATCTACGTCGCTGTGTATATTTAAAAGGACCGCCGCAAACGCAACGGCCGGAAGGAAGAAGTTAGCTGGAAGAAGGAAGGGAAAAGAGAAAAGAGAAAAGGGAGAGAACCGGCAGGGTGACCGCAAGACGCGGAGAAAGAAGCG
>CALKMO010000327.1 GCA_937991785.1 uncultured bacterium
GGCTCGCGCCCGGCGTCGCGGAAGTAGTCCCTGATCGCGCGCATCTCCTCGAGGTTCAGCGAAAGGCACATCTTCCGGCTGAGCGAAAGCAGCTCCTCGCCGTCCAGCCAGCGCATCGGCACCTCGACCCTGCGGAATGCGATCGGAGGCTGAAACCTGCGCGGCGGCGGCTCACGGTCCACGAAGATCTCTTCGATGCTCTCGTTGGCCAATATCTTCCTGCCGAGCAGCGCGATCCGCTCTTCGTCCAGGTCGACCTCGATAAGGTACTTCCTGGATGTGCGTATTTCGCCGGCGGAAATATCCATGTCCGCCAGCGCCTCGCGGATGCTGGCCGATGCGGGGTCCATCACGCCCGGCCTGCGCGCCACTTCGATCGAACGCGACTTCGGGCACGAGACGTACAGCGGGCGCCCGACGGCCCAGGTCTCGGTCACTTTATCGGCGAGCAGTTCGCGCGCGATCCGTTCGGCCTCGGCCGCCGAAAGCCCGTCCTCGAAGGTGTAAACCCTCGACGTCCGCACGCGGTCGGGCCTGGGCAGCCCAAGGGCCGCCATCCGCGCCGCGATCGCCTCGCCCTCGGGGTCCGGCAGCTCGGGCCTAAGCCCCACCTCTATCCTGAACCTCATTCCTTTCCGCCTCTTCCCTCTGACCCGGGTTCTCCCTCCAGTATCGTCCGGTTCGATATCAGGCCGCCGCTTCGGCCCTTTGTCGGTCCGATGCCCGGCCCGGGCCTCTGCGCCGCATGCCTCCGCCCGATTGCGGCATACTTCTCTCGACTCGCCCTTCGCCCGTCACTCGGCGCTGCCGGCGCCCGCGGCGGTTCCGCGGCGTCCGGAGCTCGCGGCATTCCCCTGCACACCGCCGGCGGGAAACCTCGATTCGCGCCTGCGGCGGGCCTCTTCGAGAAGATCCCGCAGGGCGGCCCGTTCGGCCGGGTCTCCCGCCCTGCCCACCCTATCGGCGAGCGCCTCTATCAGGCCGGCCAGCCGCCTGAGCGCACCGGCCAGGTGCGCGGCGTTGGATGCGGCTATCTCGGCCCACATGTCCGGCGGACCCGAGGCCGTGCGCGTCGCGTCGCGCAGGCCGGACCCGGAAAGGGCCAGTGAGCGTTCGTCCTGGAGCAGGAGCAGCGCGGCGGAGGCCATGTGCGGCGCGTGCGAGCAGAGAGCCAAGGCCCGGTCATGGGCCTCGGCCGCCATCTCGGCCGTCCTCA
This sequence comes from uncultured bacterium, assembly GCA_937991785.1. Taxonomy (GTDB): domain Bacteria; phylum Planctomycetota; class SZUA-567; order H5-PLA8; family CALKMO01; genus CALKMO01. The sequence continues at coordinate 1,217 of CALKMO010000327.1, forward strand.
TCCCGAGCGCCTCCCAAAAGCCGCGCACCTTCGCGACGGCCTCGGGCGATGACCGCGCGGAAGGCGTAAGCACGCACCACGCCCCGTCGAAGACGACCGCGCCTTCCGGCTGAGGGCCGGCCTTTTCGGATCCCGCTATCGGGTGGGAACCGACGTAGCGGGCCTTCGATCCGGCGCGGTCCATCGCGGCCTCGATGTCGGTCACGATCCGCGCCTTGGCGCTGCCTACGTCGGTAAGTACCGCCCCTTCGCCGAGGAACGGCGCTACTTCGGCCGCGGCGAGTCCCATCTTGTCAACGCCGCAGCAGATGATCGCGATATCGCAGCCGGCCAGCCAGGGTCCGGGCCGTCCGTGGATTTCGTCGGCCGCGCCGAGCTCCGAGGCTTTCCGTCTGGTAGCCTCGCTCGGGCTCCAACCCGCCACGGCGCCGGCCGCACGCCTGGAGCGGGCAGCCTGCCCGATCGCGCAGCCCATCAGCCCCAGGCCGATCAGGCCGAGCTTTTCGATCCGGAATCCCGATGGGCTTTCCGACATCGGCATCCCGATTCCTTTCATCCAGCCTGGATCCGGCCGGCCGGAGCGCCTGCCGGCTTCAGCCGCGCTGCGCCGCGCCCGATTCCGCCGGAGCCCGATCGCCCCCGCGCCGCGAACGGCCGGCCGGCGGCGCGAAGGCATATCCATATTCTGCGGCGATTATGCGAGCGGCCAAGGCAGGTCCTACTTGCCGCCGACCTTCTTCTGCATGTACGCCACGGCCTTGCCGAAGGTATCGTTGTCGGCCACCTCGTCCTCGTCTATCTCGCAGCCGAACTCCTCCTCCAGCGCCGCTATCAGCTCCACCGACTGGATAGACTCCATCCCAAGGTCCCGCACGAAGCTCGCCTTAGCCGTGACCTTTTCCGGCGGAACCTTGAGCAGCTTGCATACCACCTTCCTGACGCGGTCCTCGACGCTCTCTCCTGCCATCCCAGGATTCCTCCTCTCGTTCTATCTATCCCATTCCTTCCCGGCCCCGCCCTGCCGGCGCCTGTATCCGGCGCGCATCCGCCCCGGACCCGCGCGGGGGCCAGCGATATCCGCGCCTCGCAGCCGCCGCTACCGCCCCACTGCGGCCTTGAACGCCTCTACCCTCGCCTTCAGGGTTTCCAGCTCAACCTGCATGCTCTTCACGAATTTGTCTTTCTCGAACGTCCCGCGCACGGCCGCGAAGTCGGCCTCGCGGTCGGACTCGCCGCCGTCCATTCCGAACCCTATGCGTGACTGCGCGCCATATTCCTTTTCGGCGTCGGCCAGCACCATCTTCACGAATTTCGTCCTGGCCGCAAGGAAGTTGTCGGCCGCGGCGGCCATCTCCGCGTCGGTCAGCTCGGCCGGCGCCTTTCCGAACCTTTCCTTGTACATCCCGGCGTAGAAGGAAAAGGCGTCGCGGCCATAGGACGCGTACGCGTCCGCCAGGCGGGCCAGTAGCGAGGAGATAGATGTTATGGCGCCGGATTCCACGTCCCGTTCTATCGCGTCGAGCCTGTCTTTAGCCGCAAGCAGGCCCGACAGGTCGCACCACTCGCCGGACCGGGACGCCGACGGGTCCGGCTCCAGCGCCCTCTTCCAGTCCCGGCAGGTCTTGACCGCCGTCTCGGCCCTGACAAAGACCTCGCCGTACAGCGTCATTTCTATCGCCGCCTTGTAGTACTTGGCGCCGGTCTTCAGCAGCAACCGCTTGATCTGCGCCCCGCCCACCGACACCTCTTCGACGGCCTTATCCGTCTCGGCGGCGAGCTTGTTGAGGAGCCGCTCGCCGGCGGCCATACGCGCCAGGGTGTAGGGGCTGAACACGTCGAAGATTATCAGGTCGCGCTTCCGAGAGGCCTTGCGCCTGTCCCTGGAAGGCCACTTGGCCCCGTCCCTGACGGTCCCGACCGTGTACAGGTTGTAGCCGGGCACGACCCTGCCCCTGCCTTCGCCGTCCGCGTCCAGGTAGCTGAAGGGCAGGTCGGCCAGGTCGTAGTTGCCCATGTGCTTGCCGATCACGACCGAGAAGGCGCCGATGCGGCATGGCCATAGCATGTAGCTGAAGCTGCCGGTCTTGGAGCCCCGTTCGAGGATGCCCTGATGGAGCGGGCCCAGCTTGTACATGTGGTTGGACTGGTTGGACCCCGATCCGGCATTGTAGAACGAGAACAGGCCCGCGATCAGCAGCGTGGATTTGTGGTGCGTGACCGTATAGGGACCGGCCAGTATCGAACATGCTTCGCCGTGGAACGCCTCGCAGTTGGCGAAGAACAGGGAATTCTCCGCGGAGTACTGCTTTCCGATCCTGCATCCCTGGCCGACATATACCTTCGACAGGATCGCCCCGTCCGTGACCTCGGCCCCCTCGGCTATTATGAAGTCCCTTGCCACGACGCCGCTGCCGATGACGGTGGGCGCGCACTTTTCGCTGAGGACGGCGCCGTTCTGCAGGGCGGAGGCGCCCAGGACGCGCGCGCCGGGGCCGAATTTCACGTTCAGGATCTCCGGCACGCACCTTATGGAGGCGCCCTCGCCGACCGTTCCCCTGTCGGACTTCGCCTTCTCCGTCTCGGACCTGATCAATTTTTCGAGGTTCTCGATGAATCTGGACCTGTAGCGGTGCATCGCGTGCATATATGCGATCTGGCTGGTGAGCTCTTCGAACAGGATTATGCCGCGGCCGCCGCCCTCGTTGACCGCCTCGATCTCGACCCCGCTGCCGAACGAGGCGCCCGGCTCGACAGCCATCACGCCAACGCCTTCGATGTGAGCCCCGTCGCCGATATCGTAGTTGGCGATGTGCCCGCCGATGTCCTCTATAAGGCAGCCGTCGCCGACGGAGCAGTTGAACAGCGTGGCGCGGACTATGCGGGACGGACGCCTGATGCCGCCCTCGCCATCGATTTCACCTTCCATAACGCCTACCCGCACATCCCCCAGGAACGAGACGCCGTAGAATCGGTCGTAGCGGAACGGATCGGCGACTAGGATCCGCGACCAGTCGGAAGCCAGGCAGTTTCTACGCTTCAGCGCCTCGATTTCCGTGTCGGTGAGCCTCCTGAATTTCCCTGACGGCATTTTCTTCCTCCTCCCATGGCGACGGAACCTGCTTCGGCC
>CALKMO010000328.1 GCA_937991785.1 uncultured bacterium
GCCCTTATGCAGGAGCTCGAAAAGAAGAAGGCGGAAGCGGCCGGCGCGGAGAAGGACGCGGAGGCCGCAAGGGCTGCGCTCGAAAATGCAAGGGCCTGCGCAGCCGAGGAATCCGACGAACTGCGCAAGAAGGAAGCCGAACTTTCCGCATTGCGCGAACGTATCGCAGCTGGGATACCTGCAGACGAGCTTTCTATATATGAAAGCGCGCTCAGATCGAGGGGAGGAGCGATGGCTAAAGTCGGCGGAGGCGGCATATGTTCGGCATGTTATATTAGGCTGCCCCCGCAAGTGCATAATCTCGTACTCCTCAGAAAAGGGTTGACAACCTGCCCGAGTTGCGGGCGAATTTTGACGCCGTAAGAGCGACGTCTGCGATAGTCCGGATCGCCGGACGGGGCGTGGCAATTCTGCGCGGCGAAGGAGACAAGGGATATGATCGGTGATGGCCGGTGCGACTCTGGAGAGGCATTCGCGGCGCCAGGAAAAGCCGGGACGATGGAAGGGCCGGCCAGGTTGCAGCCCTACTTGCGACGGCCACCGGATTCGCTAGCCAAGGTCCTTGCCAAGGTCCCCGAGGGAGTCCTAGCGATACGCGGCGTCGCCTGCGAGTGCGACCGGGACGCGCTCGTCTTCTCGATCGAACTGAACGAAGAGGAAGGCATCGCGGAGCTGACATGTCGGAAATGCCGACGGACCATCCACCTTTACGATAGGTCAGTCGCGTGGGGATTGCCCCGGAAGGAAGGAGGGCGACCGAAAGTTTTCCCCTATAAGTGCTCATGTGGCGGGCATGCATTCCAGGTGGCCATAGGCATGGAATATCCGCAGGATCCGGTAAGCGAAGAGGACATGCTTCAATTTTCGATTGCGGCTGCCTGCCTGGCGTGCGACGAAATATCTATCGCTTTCGACGACGAAGGCGACTGATAGGGAGGCGCGGCGCGAAAAAACCGCGGAATCGTTCCGCTCGCCGCGACTTGTCAAGTCGCCGCCATCGTCGAGCCGCGGGAAGGAATGTCGCGGCCTAATCGTTCGTCGTGCCCGCATTGCTTGGGCGCAAAGGCAGATTCCGGCGATTCCGTCCGCGGTATGCCGCCGCATCCTCCGGCCGGTGAATCGTCGGACGGGACGCTGACGTCATGGGCTTCCCGGGCGGTTTCGCTACGGGCCTTCCGGCTCAGCAGTCTTGTCGTCGGCATTTGCTGCCTTCGTATCGAGGCGAGGGGGCGCAACGTCGGCGGCGGGCGGTCCTTTTATGCGTTCGGACGTCGAATTGCCCTTTTCGGCTAGGATGGCGCGCTTCGCCGCATCGAAGATCCTGTATTCCTGCCTTTTCGCCTCCGGAGCGGCGGGGCTGGTCGCCGAAGTCGTCTGGGCGAAACAGTTCGGCCTCATCTTCGGAAGCAGCGCATGGGCTGTGGCAGTCGTGCTGGCCTCGTTCATGGCCGGAATGGCGGCGGGCAGCGCAATGCTCGGTCGCATCGCCGACAGGGTGGCGGACCTCTTGCTTATGTATGCGGCCGTCGAGGCCGGCATCGGGGTGTGCGCGGCTGCGACGCCCTGGCTGTTTCCGGCGGTCGAATCTCTATATGTGCGCGCGGCGGGAACATTCGACATAGAGGGATGGCCGCTTCGGGTATTGCAGGCAGCCTGCGCTTTCGCCGCAACGATAATCCCTACGGCGCTGATGGGGGGAACGCTGCCGCCGCTTGTCAAGTTCCTGTCGCGCACCGACATGGGGTTGGGCGGCGGCATCGGGCGGCTATACGCCGCCAATACGCTCGGCGCGGCGGCCGGCGCATACGCCTCCGCCTTTCTCCTGATAGAACATTTCGGTGTGCGCGGGACGCTGCTGGCGGCCTGTGCGCTTAACTTCCTGGCGGCCGCAGGGGCGGCTGCCCTGCGCAGGTGCGTCTCGGTGGCTGAGGCTGCCGAGAGCGAAGGGCCGATGGGATGGCGATTCGCCGCCGCCGAAGGCAAAGTTGCCTGGATGGGGAATGCCGGATGCAACCTGGATGCTGAGGCCGGAAACTCGACCCGGATCGAGATGGAGACGGCTGGTCCGCCGCCGGCGCTATCCGGATCAATATTGCTGACCGCAGCTTTTTCCTTGGGATTCACGTCTTTCGGTTTCGAGGTCGTCTGGACCCGTCTTCTCTCTACCCTATGCCTCGGATCCACTGCATACGCCTTCGCCTCGATGCTTACGGTCTTCCTCCTTGGCATCGTGGCCGGAAGCGCCGTGTTCGGGGCTTTCATGTGCAATGCCGGCCGCTTAAAGTCCGTAAGGATCTTCGCCGCCTGCCAGTTCGCGTTGTTCCTGTTCGGCGCTGCCGCCCCGCGCATCTCCATAGCCGTTTCGTCGGCCGTGAACGCCGGATGGTCATCCGGCGCCGCCGAAGCAGGCAGCGCTTCAAACGCCGCCATGGCCGCATCGCTGCTCGTTCGATCGGCGGCCGTGATGTTCGTCCCGACTTTTCTCATGGGGATTTCTTTTCCTCTGCTGGCCCGAATGTACAGCGATAGGCCTGGCCGCGAAGCGGGAAGCCTCGGCGCGTTCTACGCATCCAACTCGGCCGGCGCCATACTCGGCACGATCGTCGGAACGTTCTTGCTGCTGGAATGGTACGGGGCGGCCGGATCGAACGCCGCGCTCTCGACGACCGCCTTGGCCGTCGGCCTTTTCGTTTGGGCGGGCCTCGCCGGCGAATGCGGCGGCGGGCGCAGCACAAGCCGCCGTCGCGAATCCAGCGGCGGATCGAACGCCCCCGGCGGAGCCGGCCCGGGCGGATCGCGGATCGGCCGGAGGACCGCGGCAAGGCTTATCGCCGCATGGGCCTGCACGGCCGCCGCGGCCGCCGTCGCCGGACTGATATCCCCGGCAGACCTTTTCAGACGCAGCGTAGAGGACGCCAGGGCGGCGTCAGGCGGATCGCTCCTTTATGATAAGGAAGGATCCGATGCATGGATCGGGGTGGTTCGCGAGGAAGATCCGAAGGAGAAGCCGTACCTGAGACTGTTCGTGAACGGCAGAGGTCTGTCTGCGACGCGCTTCCCCGCCCGCCGGTATATGAAGGCTATGGCGCACCTTCCGATACTCCTTCACCCTGCGCCGCGCGACTGCCTGACGATCTGTTTCGGAACGGGGATGACCTATGGATCCAGCGCCCTTTACCCGGCGATCGAAACATCAGAATGCCACGAAATCTCCAGGGCGGTCCTCTCGGCCGCGCCGTTTTTCGCGGCCGAGAACGCCGGCGTGGCGGAAGCACTTGGGCTGGCGGTTTCGCCGGATCGGGAACGGTGGGAGGGGCTTTCGCGAACCGGCACGAGGTTGCTCCTCCGCGCCGAAGACGGTCGGACCCGCCTGCTTGTATCGGACAAGCGTTACGACATAATAACGCTCGAACCGCCTCATCCGCGCGATGCCGGAGTATCGAGCCTATATTCGATCGAGTTCTACGGGTTGTGCCGCCGAAGATTGAAACCCGGGGGGATGATGGTTCAATGGATACCGCTGTTCCACCAGAGCGAGGAGGAGATAAGGCGAGAGATCGCGACTTTTTTGCGCGCATTCAGGCATGTCAGCGGATGGATGCCCTCGGCCAGGAACCTTCTGCTGCTAGGATCGGACGAGGAGCCCTTGGCCGATTTCGAGAAGATGGCCGCGGCGATGATGGGTGAAGATGCACGGCGAGACCTGGCCGATATCGGCATGGCCGAACCGGAGGATGTAGCGGCGATGGCATTCGCCTCGCGCGAGGCGCTGGAGAC
>CALKMO010000329.1 GCA_937991785.1 uncultured bacterium
TGCGGGATCTCCGCGCGTTTGAGCGGACGGGGCAGGGGCGCGGGAGTCGAGAAAGCGGGGACGGATGTTGGCGGAGGGCGGGGCGCGGGCGGATGGGAAAGCTGAACGAGAGGTCGGATCGCGCGACCGCCGTTTTTGGGAGACGTCGGCGATGCGTCAGAAGATGAGAATGGCGTTCCGGATGGCGTTTTCCACGGCTGCAACGGCCGCCGGTGCGGCTGTGATGGGATCCGTGGCGATGTGCGCGGCTGCGGAGGTCGGGATATCTTCGGAAGCGGAACTGCCGCTTCACGGCAACCGCGACGCCTACACTCCGGCTGCGGCGTTCGGTGAAGGCGTTTTTCTGGTCGCGTGGCAGTCGGGGCGGAACGGCCCTGGCGACCTGAGGAAGGGCCTGAACCTCATCGGCGACATAGTTGCGTGCAGGGTTGACAAGTCCGGAAAGGTTCTCGACGCCGAACCGGCGGTCATATGCGGAGCGGCGGACCAGCAGGAGGACGTCCGAGTCGCCTTCGGCGGCGGAGTTTTCCTGCTGGTCTGGCAGGATATCCGCAACGGGAAGGATTGGGACGTTTATGCAGCGCGCGTGGCGCCGGACGGGAAGGTCTTCGATAAGGACGGCCTGCTCGTAGCCGGCGGACCGCATAACCAGGCCAAGCCGCGTGTCGTCTGGGACGGGAAGACATTCCTGGTCGTCTGGCAGGATTTCCGCAGCGGCAGGAGCTACGAGATATACGCGGCGAGGGTTTCGGCGGACGGAAAGGTCGCCGGGCCCGGCGGGGTAAAGGTGGCCTCGGGCGATTTTTACCACTGCGTGCTGCCGGCGGCGGCATCGGCCGGCGGCGGGCGGAGCTTCATCGTCAACGTGGCCCAGGGCGCCGCCGCGGACGGCTACAGGGCTCCGCTCGTCCAGGGCTGGTTCGTCGAGGACGGCAAGCCCGAGGCCAAGCCCGTCTACATCGCCAACGACAAGGGCAACCGGCGGAAGGACGAAGATTGCAAGCACGGCCCGGACAGCCGCGGCGACCCCCTGGCGATGGCTGCCGGCGGAGGCTCGTATCTGCTCCTGTGGAAAAACGACTCGTCCCTTGGACGCGGTTTCGGACCGGAAGGTAATGCCGCCATGTTCGACGAGAAGGGATCCAGGACGCAGAACCTCTACTTCTCAGGCGGGAAAGGGAAACGCGACCGCGGCCGGATATGCAATCCGTCTGTCGCATGGGACGGATCGGCCTTCGTGGCCTCATGGCACGAATTCGTTGCGGAAAAAAACTGTCCGTCCGATGTAGTCTTCGTTCAGCGCGTGGGGGCCGACGGGAATAATAAAGGGGAGGCCGAGAAGGTCGCCGGATCCTTCGCCTCGCCGGCATCGTCGCCTGCCGTCGCCTCAGACGGCTCCGGCACATCTCTGATCGCGTACGAGAAACATCCAGACAGACCCGATGTGCCCATAAAGATAGCGTTCCGCCTTTTGCGCGCGGCTAGATAGCTGTTGCGCACCGCGAAATGGCCGTTACATATCTCCTGCGGCTTTTATGCGGCGCGTTGCGGCCGCGCACGGCGGCCTTTAGATCCGGAGGCGGTGGAACGGCAGCGCCCGCCGGCCTTTTTTGAAAGGGAGGCCTGAACACCTATGCCGCGGAAGATAAGGGTGGCCACGATGGCGATGAAAGGCGGCGGGCGCGGGTCGGCGGATGCTAACCGCGTCGCGGTCATGGAGACGCTGGACCAGATGTGCGCTGAGCGTCCCGACATAGCGTGTCTGCCCGAGGCTTTCGCGACCGCCGGGATGTACGGACCCCTGGTCAAGGAGGGGGCGCTGAAATACGCAGAGCCGGTGCCGGGCCCTACGACGGACGAGGCGGCCGTGCGGGCGCGCAGGCATCGGACGTACGTGATCTGTCCGATCCTGCGCCGAGAAGGAGAAATAGCGTTCAACTCGGCCGTCATACTCGACAGAAGCGGCCAGGTCGCCGGCATCTACGACAAGATGCACCCTGTTACGACTGCCTGGCGGCGAACCGCAAGGCTGGACGGCGGCGTAGTGCCGGGGAGTTCCGCTCCGGTCTTCGAACTGGACTTCGGGAAGGTCGGCATCCAGATATGCTTCGACGCCGGCTTTCCCGAAGGCTGGCAGGCTCTGGCTGACGGCGGAGCCAAACTCGTCTTCTGGTGCTCAGCCTACGACGGCGGATTCCACCTCCGGGCGATGGCCTTCGCCCGCCAGTACTACATCGTCTCGGCCGTGCACGAAGGCCGTGCCGCCATCATAGACCCTCTCGGCATCGTCCTCGAACGCACCGGATGGCTCCCGTGGACCGCGCGCACGATAGACCTCGACTACCGCGTCTGCCATTTCGACTGGCACGAAAAGCGTGTCAGGGAGCTGAAAAGGAAATACGGCCCGGGGGTGACGATCCGGGTCCTGGACGACGAGGGGCTTTTCCTGGTCGAGTCTAATCTTGACGAGGTCCCGCTCTCGAAGATGCTTGAGGAATTCCCGCTCGAATCGTACCGCGACTACCACCGCAGGCACCTGAAGGTGTACGACGATATCCGTTCCGGGCGGAGAGACCCCATGCATATCCCGAAGGAACGCGAGGTGCCGTGACCCGCTCGCTGACAGGCGCGGGGGGCGTAATAGTCCGACGATCAGCCCGCTCCGTGTGACCGTATCCAGCGGACGCCTGGGAGTCCGCCCGTCATCCCCGTCCATCGGGAAAGGAATCCAGGCGCGCGATCAGCCTCCGCGGCGCGCTTCCCTGTCGCGCGTTCCTCCCGCCGGCGGCTGTGCGACGAACCGCAAACCTAGGGCTGCGGCCTTTTCGCGCACGAAGCGGGCCGCCTCCGGATATTCTTCGCGCTTCATGTGCTCAAGTATCAGAGGGGTATCCGGATCGAGCTTCGCCAACTCCTCCAAGTATGCGCCGTAGTCGAGCCCGCCTTTGCCGGGAGGAACTTCGTCGAGGTGGACGGTCAGCTTTTCGCCCAAAAGGATATCCTTGCCGTGGCAGCTTCTGATCCACCGGCCGAGCTTGGCGAAGGCGTCCCTTATGATCGCTCCGGAGCGGAAGTATTTTTCCGGAGAGTTTATCAGATTGACTGGGTCCAGGTGCACGGCGAAGGCCTCGCGATCTATCGCTCTTATGAGTTCAAGATATGAGTCGGCTGAGTCCGGGTACATCCACGGCATGGTCTCCAGCGTGTAAAAGGTACGGGATGGTCGCACGTCATCTATGATCTCGCGCACGGTCGCTACGATCATGTCGAAGGTGTCGCGCTCCAGGTCTTTCGCGCATGGACCGTCCCACTTCTGGCCGCGCGAGCCGGCGATGTTGACGCAGCACCGGGCGCCGACGCGATCGGCCGTCGCCAGTGCCGCCTTGCACTTTTCCATCGCCTTCCGGCGCTCCTCCGCGTCCGCGCTGAGCGGGTTGCTCCACGCCCCGACCTCAGCTATTGCGATCCCGGCGTCCCGTGCGGCGCGGACATATTCCTCCTCCTCCTCGACGGGTAAGTTCCGCCACAGTGCCGCCCCATAGCCAGCGGCGCGGTGCGCCTCAGCCCATTCCTTCGGCGAATCCGCTTCGAACACAGGCCCCCCAAGCCTCATAGGATTCAGCCTCCTAACCAAGCTTATTCCTCGTCCCGCCCTCTCGGTACTCGTTGCTGCGGGCTCAGTCCCGGAGCTCCTTCCGCGAAGCGGCCCGCGCGGACTTCGTGGGCGCCACAGGATCCGCAACATCCTAAGTCAACAGTTCCTATCGAGGCAAGCCGCAAGGGCTTGCCTTCCGCGGCGCGCTGCCAAAGCCCTCCCGGAAGAACACTACCTTCATCGCTGCGCCATTATCCAACCAAACCGGGCAGACCGGCAAACCGAGTTCGCACCGTTATGCATGACCGCGAATGGACGAAGTTTCAACAGATAAATGCCGATGTCCTTTTCAAAAACCGCCGGTTGGGAGCATGGCCGTAACTGTGCGGATGTCATGGACAAGCGGAGAATGCCGGGCGGTGACGTCCGACTGCTCGGCAGCGCAGACAAACCGCCACCCCTCCGCTACCATTTGCTCGTTCATGCCTTCTTCTTCTTTCTCCTCCTCCTCCTCCTCGGGAAAAGCCTCCTTGGCAAACCCTTCCTGAAAAGAGCATCGGCGCCCGACGCTAAAAACTTTACGGTTACGGGTATGCACCGCCGCCGGTTTAAAAACGCTTGTAGAAATTCAAACACGGCGTTATCTGTGCCATCGCCCCCCAAGCATCGGGCCGTTGGGCAAGGCGCGCGGCCGGCCTGCGGCCAAGGCCGGGGGCCGGGGAGGTTTCGGACTGCACCTGAACGGAGCGTCCTTGAAAGGACGGTCTGCTAGGGGAAATGTTAAAGACGGCGGCCGCGCATAATTCTGGAGGGATTTACGTGAAGCTCGGTTTCACGACGCTGGGATGTCCGGACTGGACCCTTGCTCAAGTGGCTGAGAACGCCGCGAAGATGGGTTTCGACGGCGTGGAGCTCCGTACGCACCCGGACGGCAACCACTTCTCTCTGACGGCTTCCGCCCAGGAGCGGAAGGACGCCAGGGCGCTGTTCGAGAAGGCCGGATCGCGCGTCTTCAGCATCATGGCCTATACCAAGTTCGCCGTACCCGACGAGGCCGAGCGGGCGAAGAACGTCGCCGATCTGAAGGCCGCCATCCAGCTCGCCTCCGACCTCGGCGCCGACAGGATCCGATCCTTCGTCGGCAAGATAGCCGCCGGCGAGGATAGGGCCGTAGTAATCGAACGCGCCGCCAAGGCGATAGCCGAGTGCGCCAAGGACGCGGAAAAGGCCGGCGTCCACATCGGCTTCGAAACCCACGACGATTGGTGCGACGCCGCCAACCTTAAGCTGCTAATGGAAAAGATCGGCTCGCCCAGCTTCGGCGTGGTCTGGGACTTCTTCAACGCCTACACGGCCACCGGACAGACCATCGCCCAGACCTTCGAGGCGGTGAAGCCCTATGTGAAGTACTGCCATGCCAAGGACGGCGTGAAGGGCGCGGACGGCAAGTGGAACTACGTGTTGCCGGGGACCGGACATGTGCCTATAAAGGAAGTGGTCGCATGCCTTAAGTCCATAAAGTTCGACGGATTCCTGAGCTTCGAGCACGAGAAGAAATGGCATCCCGAACTTCCGCCGCCGGAGGAAGCGTTCCCGAAGTATGTCGAGTACATGCGAGGCCTGATAGGCGGAACTGCCGGTGGCGCGAAGAAAGGCCGGAAGGGCGGCGGCAAAAAGAAGAAGGGCTGATCCCTTTTAGGGTTCTAATATGGCTGATGCGCGGCACGGCCGCGCCGCCGCGCGTCGTCCGCAACCAAAGTCCTGCGCTGGGCTTGAACGGAAACGAGAAGCGGCGGGGCGCTTCCATGCAGTCCGCCAAGATGGTTCCGGTCGTTTCGATTCGGGCGGCAGCCTCGACTGCCGCACTCAAGGTTTCCGATCTTCCCCGGCTCTTGGGAAGATCCTGGGCGATTTTAAAAAACCTCCTTCCGCTGCGAAGGCGAAGAACGGGAATGGATGTTTGGAACCGTGGATAATCGGGTGTTTGCCGGCAGATGGGTGGCATCCGATCGTTTCTACTCAGAAACGGCCCTGCAGGAAGATCGCCGCGCTTGATTCGCGTCGCGGATGGGGTTAGTATAATAACATGAGCGCCAAGCCAGAATTGGCGGGCCGGTCCACGCAAATCCGTCCGCCTTCCGGACCGTACCGGCTCCGCAGGAGTCTCCCGGCCGACTTGGCCATTGCTTCCTCCGACTGGCCCAGTCTGGTGGGAAAAATCCCATACCTCGACGTGCGGCTCGAACAGTCCTTCCGTTTCGGCCACGGAATATGGCGGGCGGTGGTGCTCAAGGATGCGACATACGAGAAGTGGGGAACGCTATCGGGCGGCATGACCATGCTCGTCGAAAGCGCCGGCGAGACCGAGCTGGTCGCATACCACGGATGGAGGAAGGTCGAGGGATTCGAGTACATAGGAGCCGAAAAGACGCTGGATGCAATCGAGAGCCTGAGGCGTTTCCTTGACGGCGTTAACGATGAGCGCGCCACGTTGGGCATGCCGCCGCTCGTGCTCTCCGGGAGGGGGGAACGGTATGTCCGCAAGACGTTCGAGGAGCTTCAGCGGCCGGGGACGCAGCTGCACCCTCGGCGGCAGGTGTTCGAGCAGATGGGGGGGATATACCGCTCCGTGGAGCGGATCCTTGACGAGCTGCCTCGTCCGCACTTGTTCAACCCGTATCTCAAAGAGATAAGTCTGGGGGAAGGCGTATCCAGCTCGGTGCGCGGAAGCGAGTATGTTCCCGAACATGGCCAAGTGGTGATGTTCACGCTGGCGCTGGGCGCGGCGCGGCGCACCTTCGTCGGGTTGTTCCTCCACGAACTCGGCCACGCGCTCGCCAGACGCATGCTTGGAGACGCCGCGGAAGCGAAATTCTTCGAGGAGCGCCACGGTTTCCTGAGGGCTAAAGGCGCCTTCCTTGGCGTGGATTTCTGGATCGGCCGGGAGGATCGCGTTTTCTATCAAACGGACCTCGAGGAATTCCTTGCCGAGACTTTCATGCACTACGTGGCGGCCGGCGATTGCATCAGGGCTCACATGGCGTCCATAGACGATGGGAAGGTCGCCCGCTGTTGGGCCGAAGTCTACGAAGCCTACCGGGACATGTATTTTTGCGGCATCGAGTATTCGTATCCGGCTTAACCGCGGCTGCCGCTCGTGGTTCATCCCCAACCCATCCGGAAAGGACTGGCGACAGGGGCGGCGAGCGGAGCGGCGCGCGGTTCGTGAGAAGTCGTTTCTCATGGAGGGGACCGATGTCAGATAGGATAATCCTTTGCGAACCGAATTTCAGCGAGGGACGCGACCGGGGCATTATAGGCGCGATAGCCGCCGAGATACGGAGCGTCCCGGGCGTGGCGCTGGTCGAGCTGGAGTCCGACGCCGACATCAATCGTACCGTGGCAACATTCGCCGGCCCGCCTGATGCCGTTGCCGAGGCGGCCTTCCGCGCCATACGGCGCGCCGCGCGGCTGATAGACATGTCGGTTCACCACGGAGCCCACCAAAGGCAGGGGGCGACCGACGTCTGTCCGCTGGTACCGGTAGCGGGCGTGTCTCTGGCGGAGTGCGCCGAGTACGCGCGTGGGCTAGGTGCGCGGGTCGGAAATGAGCTGGGGATTCCCGTCTACATGTACGGCGAGGCGGCGTTGATACCTTGGCGCCGCGATCTGCGAAGGGTCCGTCGAGGCGAATACGAAGCGCTGCCGCAGAAGCTGGACAAGCCCGAGTGGAAACCGGACTACGGCCCCGCGAGATTCGATCCGAGGGCCGGGGCGATCGCTATAGGAGCGCGGGAATTCCTGGTCGCCTTCAATGTGAATCTGGACACCGCCGACATCGCTCACGCCAAAGCGATCGCCGAGAGGATCAGAACGAGCGGCGCCGTACTGAAGGACGAGGCCGGCAATCCGAAGAGAGATCCCAGCGGCCGGAAGTTGCGCCTTCCGGGCATGTTCAAGTCCTGTCGGGCCGCGGCGTGGATGCTCGAACGATTCAAGGTGGCGCAGGTGGCGGTAGCCATATCGGATTATAACGTCACCCCAATGCACGCCGTGTTCGACGCCGTGTCCGAATTGGCGCGGGAACGGGGGGTGAGGGTAACCGGCGCCGAAGCGATAGGAATGATGCCCAAGGCTGTGCTGGTGCAGGCCGGCATCCACTACTGCAGGAAGAGCGGCAGATCGCCAGGGCTGCCCGAGATGGAACTGATCCGGATCGCCGCCGCCTCTATGGGGTTAGACGACATATCGCGGTTCGACCCGGCAAGAAAGGTCCTCGAGCTGGCGATAGGACGGAAGCCTGGAATAAAGGACCTGCTGACTATTGCGGAATTCGCCGATAGGCTGTCCATGGACGAATCATCGCCCGGCGGCGGATCGGCCTCCACCTATTCCGCGGCCATGGCGGCGGCCTTGACCGCGCTCTCTTGCAACCTCTCGATAGGGTTGGGGAGGAACGGAGCGCCGGCCTGGGCGGGCGAGGCCGACGTCCTGTCGGAATGCGCCATAAACTCGCAGAAGCTAAAGGATGCCTTCTTGGACATGCTCCAGGAAGAAGCCGCTGTCGAGCGGAAAGAGATGGACGCGAATGCCATGCCTTATGACACCGATGAGCGGCGGGCGGCGCGGCGGCAGGCGATCGCCGCGGCCGCAAAAGAAGGCATGAGGATGTACGCCGCCAAACTCGAACGCCTCCTGCGCCTCCTCTCGCTCATAAGGAAAGCCGCCGGCTGCGCCTGTGCCGGAGCCTTGGTCGAGGCGATCGAGGCTGCCGAGCTGGCGTTCGCCGCCGCCCGCGCCGCCGCATTCAGGGCGGTATCGCGCTTGCGGCTGGCGCGCGACTTCAGGACGGCCGCTTACAGCGAATCCGATATCGCTTCGCAAATGGATCGTGCGGAAGGATTGCTGAAAGAGATAAGGAGGATCGCCGGACGCTCGCCCGAATCCACACAGGAATCTTCACTGTGAAGGCGCAATCGAACTAAGCCTTTTGCGCCGTTGTGCTTGGACGAAAGCGGGGTAGAAGCGCGATACGAAAACATTGCGCACATGTGCATAAAGAAGCGAATTTCGCAGGAAATCGCGCGTGTTATTTATTGATAGGCGAGGGAATCCTATGGTAAATTGAATGGGGCGGCGCGCTGGTAAATATCAAAACGCTTCCGAGGGTTTTTAGAATCGAAGCACTTTTGCGATTAGTTCGTCTTAAAGGTTCGAAGCGGGGACGTTAAGGATTTGGGGGTTCAAAAGGATAGGAGGCGATCGTGATGAGTCGCTTGATCCCCTGGATGCTGGCGGTCGGTTTTATCGCTGGTTCAGCCGAAGCGCAGAACGAGCTGCCGAAATTCACGCGTTCGTACAGCCCGGGAACTTACAAAGGGCTGAACTGGTCAAGCAAGACGCCGGACGCCGCCCTGAAAGATGAGAAGCCGGTGGTCCTTTTCGTGTACTACCCTGAGCTTCCCGACAAGCGTCCCAACAATATTGCCTACAATATCGAGATCAGATGCCTAGCTGACGAGAAACTCAAGGAGATGTTGGGCAAGGTGACGCTGGTAAAGCTGAATGCCAAGAGCGCAGGCCAGCTTCCGCGAAGCTTCGGTCAGACGACCGTCGCCAGCCTTTACGTAATAGACCAGGCCGGACACCCGATATACGCTTGGGTGGACAAAGCCCCGACCGCCCAGGAGCTGCTTCCAGCGCTCCAGCAGGCCGTCGTTCTGGTGCAGCAACAGGTGAGTAAAAAGGTCATGGCCTCGGAGCCGATACTCAAGCTTCCACCCGCCCCGCCGAAGGAAGAGAAGAAAGACCCCGCGCCGAAACAGGACGCCAAGGACCAGCCGAAGGATGATAACAAGGGA
>CALKMO010000330.1 GCA_937991785.1 uncultured bacterium
AAGGTCCGAAGCTTACCCCCGAAAAACTTCCCGACATCGAGTTGAAATTGAAGGGCAAGGCGGTCGGAGAGAAGGCGCCGGCAGAGCCGGCCAGGCCTGCGGATACGGAAGCTCCGGCGAACCCCTAGCGCGGCGGATACGTATGAGGAAGGCCGCCCGCGAAGCGAACCGCGCGCTGGATGCCGGTCGTGGCGCCGGCGGACGGGCAAAGGAAAAAGGCATGTCGAGAAGGATAGGCCTCCTGATTCTCGCGGCGTGTCTGGCGGCCGGGTGCGGAGGCGCGGCGGCATCCAGATCGAGCGAGACATCGTCGGGCGCGGGAAGGGGAGGAGAAGGTCCGACGGCCGGTCCGGCGGGTTCAGCGTCGGTGGCGGACGCCGAAGCAGCGGAATTAAAGGCTAAGCTGAAACAGCAGGAACATATACGACGGTTAATCTATAGGCTTACAACACCGGGGTGGAAGTCCGCATGGGGCGAGCTGATAGACCTTGGGCACTTGGCCGTACCCCACCTTATTAATGCGCTCGACAGGACTGAAGATGCCTATTGCACGTTCCAACCCGATAACCCGTTGCGCGTCCGCCCATTAAGGGATGTTTGCGCGCAGATACTGGAAGAACTCGTCTTGTACCATTCGGACTACCGCGGCGAATTGCCTCCTCCCACCAAGGAAGGCTGGACTGTATGGTGGGCCGAGAATGGAGAGAAAGTGGTTTTCAACAGGTAGCTTCCCAGCAAACCGAACCATTTGCG
Organism: uncultured bacterium; assembly: GCA_937991785.1. GTDB lineage: Bacteria > Planctomycetota > SZUA-567 > H5-PLA8 > CALKMO01 > CALKMO01. Next base: position 754 of record CALKMO010000330.1, read on the forward strand.
CGTAACAGGCGACCGATCCTTGGATTCCACAGCACCCATTCAGTCGAGGCGTTTCATATGCCGTAACGGGCGCGGGCTTCGGCAACGATGTTTCCTATCAGCGCCTCGTATGTAAGCCCGCAGCGGGATGCCAATATGACGATGTCGCTGGTGACCGGGTTCAGACCCGGCAGAGGATTTATCTCGAGAAACTTCGGCTCGCCGTCGGCGCCGACGCGCAGGTCCACCCTGGCGATATCGCGGCAACCCAGGGCTCTGTAGGCGCGCAGGGCTGCAGCTTCAACTTTCTCCAACATATCCCGCGGGCGGTCCGGCGGCACCTTGTATTCCACCTCCGTCAAATAGTTGCGCTTCGCCTCTATCGAATACACGAATTCCTCGAAACTACCGGTCCTGGGCGATATTTCCATCACGCCGATCACCCGAACCCCTTCGCCGTTTCCCAGTATCCCGACCGTGAATTCCGGCCCGGGGCAGAATTCTTCGACCAGGATCGGCTGGCGGTAATCCCGCAAAAGGGAGCCTATCTTCGCCTCCAAGGCCGCCGCGTCCGATATTCGGGAAGAGCGCCGGATGCCAATGCTGGACCCCTCGAAGGCCGGCTTGGCTATGGCCGGGAAACGAAGGGATATCCCTGCGATATCGGAGGGGCGCTCGACGACGGCGAATGAAGGAGTCGACACGCCGCACGCGGATACGAGGCGCTTGCACGCAGCCTTGTCGAGGGATACGGCGAGCGCCAGCGGATCGCTGTGCGTGAAGGGGACGCCGAGCATCTCGCAAACGCCGGGCACATGCGCCTCTCTCGATCTGCTCCCGAATCCCTCGGCTATGTTGAAGACAAGGTCCGGCGGATCGGCCAGGAGCTTCTCTATGAACGACCGCCTTCCGCCCAGGGGCCTTGGCGCAAAGCCGTTTGCTATCAGCGCCCTGGCGATGCCGTGGACCGTGGCTTCCGAATCGTACTCCTCCAGGGCGTCTTCCGGGCTTCCCGGCGGGAGGAGGAAATCCGACTTGAGATCGTAGGCTATCCCGACTTCCATTGAATAGGCTCCGGACCGCCGGCAGTTGTTGCGCGGCATCGGTTGCGGCGGATCCTTGTCCGCGATCGGATCTTCGGGCCGGCTTTTTTAGCCGCATCGCGCGCGGCGCTACGCCGTTCGTCCCGTCCGCCCGGGATGCCACCGCAGGCATCTCGCGAAGCCCCGGGACGGAGGCGGTCCGGCGCCGAAGTCAGCGGCACGCCTTGGTGGCCGCCGCCTTCCGCGGCTTGGCCCGGCCGACGTCCGCCGCGGATCCGGCATCCGATTTCTCCGCCGCTACGCCCGCCGCCGATGCCTGACCGGCCCCGGTTTGCGCGGCTTCCTCTGACGCGACACCCGCCAAGGCGGCCCCCGAAAGCGACTGCGGGTCGAAGTATTCGAAGATGCGGCCGTCGTAGCCGCGCAGGATCGTCCTGCCTTCCTTCGGATCCGAGCACAGGAGATACTGCGGTCCGATCGGCACTTTGCCCCCGCCGCCGGGCGCGTCTATCACGTAGGTCGGCACCGCCAGGCCGCTGGTGTATCCCCTCAGCGCGCCCACAATCTCGATGCCGCGGGCGACCGGCGTCCGGAAGTGCTCGGCGCCGCGCACCGGGTCACACTGGAACAGGTAATACGGCCGCACCCGCATCCGCATCAACCCGTGGATCAGCTCCTTCATTGTCCGGGGATCGTCGTTAACGCCCTTGAGCAGCACGCTCTGGTTGTTGACAGGGATCCCGGCCCGGAGCAGGCGGTCGCACGCCGCCGCGGCCTCCGGCGTGCATTCCTTCGGATGGTTGAACTGTACGTTCACCCAAATCGGATGGTACTTCTGGAGCATGTCGCACAGAGCATTGTCTATGCGCTGCGGCAGCGTGCACGGCGTCCGCGTGCCGACTCGGATGACCTCCACATGCGGGATCGCGCGAAGCCTGCGCAGGATCCGCTCGATCCGCTCCGTGGCCATCGTGAACGGATCGCCCCCGGATACGATCACGTCCCTCACCGTCCGCGTAGCGGCCACGTAGGCTATCATCCGGTCAATGTCGGCTTCGGATGCGGCGCTCTCGCACATGATCCTCTTCCTGGTGCAATGCCGGCAGTACATCGCGCAGACGTTGGTGACCACCATCAGGACCCTGTCGGGATAGCGGTGCGTCAATCCCGGCACGGGCGAAAGCGCTTCTTCATGGAGAGGATCGTCATCGCCGATGTTACGGTACAGATATTCGTCCGCGGAAGGAACGGCTTGGCGGCGGATCGGATCGTTCGGATCGCTAGGGTCTATAAGGGAAAAGTAATACGGCGTGACCGCCATCTTGAAGTCGCGCAGCACCTCGGTCAATACGGCCAGCTCGTCCTTCGCTACGGTGACCAACCGCGCAAGATCGTCGAGAGAAGAGATGCGGTTGCGAAACTGCCACCTCCAGTCGTTCCACTCCGCATCGGAAACTTTCGGAAACCACCTGCGCCTACCCTCGCTACCGGAGGGAGGCCTCTCGCAATCGGAAGTCGCATCCTCCATTCTTTTTCATAAGCCTCCATGCGCCGGGCGCACCCTCAACATTAAGGCACGCCGTTGAAGGGCCGGCCGGTCACAGCAGGGAACCTACGCAGTTCCCCAATGCCCCCCGATTCACGATATAAACCATGTCCGCGCTTTTTCGCAACATCACTCCAAATATTTTCCGGCGGAATCATTCCGATCGGACATAACGCAATGCTGACGGGAATGGGCTTTCTTTGGCCTGCTGCCGGGCAGGCCCGGATATTCTTCTGCTGGCGCTACGCGCCCGACATGGAACCGGACGCCACGCCCGCCCGGCGCTGCTGCGGCAAGGACCGCGCCGGCCATCGAAACGGCGCCCGACTCATCTGGAAATTTCGCCTGCCTGGCGGGCCACGTCAGCAATCCGCCGCCGCAGAGGATGGCCAGACGGCCGGATGCGAGCGCCATTGGACCATGGGATAGCGATATTGCCGGAGCGAGGTTCTCCGAAAACGGCGCCCATGCGGCGATCTCGTATCCGCCGCCGGCGTTCGGGTCCAGCCTTGCTATCCCGCGAGGCGTCGCCGCGTAGAGCCTGCGTTCCCCATCCGCCGCCCATGCCGCCACGGGGCCTCTTCCGCCGATGTCGCATACCTCGCGGCCGGGCCCCGCCGCGCCGTCGGGGACGAAGAATATCTTCGATCCCGCAGCAGCCAAAACACCTCCGCGGACGGCGACGGGGCAGAGCTTCAGGCCGTCGAAGGCGCGTGCGCCGGAAACCCGGCCGTCCCGGCCAATCGCCGAAAGGATCCCAGCGCTGTCAACCGTCCATACGAATCCGCCGGCGGCTACAGGAGGCTGGAAATACCTGCCGCCGTCGCTCGTGCGGACGGTCCATATCCCGCCGCCGTCGGAAAGGTTCAGGCAATGCACGCGCCCGTCCACTCCGGCGGCGTACACGCGGCCTTCAAGGTCCACGGAGGCCGGGGCGTGGATCTCCCCGATGCCGCCCGCGGACCAGAGCGCCGCGCCATCCTCCGACAAGGCGTGCAGTCCGTTTTGCGCGCTGACGAGCACCGTGCCGTTCCATGCAACCGATACGGCGTAGGCCGAAGCTCCGACATCTTTCTTCCACGTCGGGCGCAGCGGATCGGACCTCCCGGCGCCGCCGGCGTCATCCCTGCCGCCGAAGGCCACGACCGACTCGGCCGGAAAGCTGCTGGAGCAGACGCACAAGCCCTTTGGAGTCAGCGCCGGCGGGCACTGGGAGCCGCCGTGGAAACGCCCGATCTCCTCGAACGCTCCAGAGGACGGATCGAGGCGCAGGAGGATCGAAACGTCTCCGTGCCTTTCTATGGCATAGCAGCGGCCCATCGCATCCATGGCTATCCCGACCACCGCCGGCTCGCCCCCAGTCCCGGCGGTCTCCCGCCGTACTGACAGTACGCTCATGGACGACAGATCCGCGGGCCCGACCAGCGGGGTGCTTCCGGAATGCGACGGCGATCCTCCTGCTTGCGGCCACGGCGCCACTATCTCCAAGCCGCCGCCATACGCCGTCTCGGATCCGCCTCCGCCGGCCCCCGGGATCGAACCGCCAGCCCACGCCGCAATCATCTCCCGCGCGTCGAACCCTACGACGGCGGGCGCGGTCCCTGCTTTCGCTGCGACCGCCTGCCCGCCCGACGCCACCGCACGCCCGAACGGCCCTTCGACCGCGACGCGCCCTTCGGCGACGCGCACGGCGATAGAATCGGTCCCGCCGACGCCGCCTGCGACTGCCACCACGTCGAACCTGGTGCCCAAGACGCGCACCGCAGCCCCTCCGGGCAGGCCGAGGCGGAATTCGCCTTTGCCCGGCGCCACGTCCGCCAGCAGGAAGCCCTCCTTCAGGGTCAGCGCAGGTCTGTCCCCCGCCGGCGCCCCGACCTCGATCGCGGACGGACCGCGCAGGCGGAACCGGCTGCCGTCGGATGCGGCGAGCAGCACCGTTCCAACCGTCAGTTCCAGTTTCTGTCCGGGCAGCAGCCGCCCCGGCACTGAGCCGTCCGCCGCGCCGTCCGCCTTCGCCCTGGCCTGTGGAGAAGCAGAGACGACAAGGGCGCCGGCATCCCTGGTCGCCCTGCCGACAGCCGCGAGGAAAACCGCGGCGCCGAAGATCAGGACGACGGCTGCAGCCGCCGCAGCGGGGACTAAAAACGCGCGCAGCGACCGCCGCGGCGAAAGCCGCGAAGCGCCCGCGCGCCTCC
>CALKMO010000331.1 GCA_937991785.1 uncultured bacterium
CTTCATGGCCAGGTCGTTGTTCATGCCGCCTCCCCCTCGGATTTGCCGTCTCCTTCGGGAACTCGGCCGAGCAGATCTGCTGGGCGCCTAGCGTGTCCGTCCCTTGGAACGCGCCCGCCGGCCGGTGGCACTCCAAGTCGCATCGTGGCCGCGCGCGTCAATGCGGCACAATCGCCCCGGTCTTGAGTCTTGTGCCCGGCGGCAGCCAGTTCAGCGTCATCCTTGTGTGTGCATAGATCGTGGTCACCGCGTTCCTCGCCCTGGTCCCTTCGACCACCACCGCTTCGGAAGTAAGCGTTATCCGGGAGGCCTCGGTCTTCGAAAGTATCCGCCCCGCATCCACGTCCATGTCGCAGGTGCCCTTGAGCTCCACCCTATGGTAGAGCCGCTGGCGGTTTCGGAAGTCTTCCGAGAAACGGTTGCGGAATTCGGCGCCGTTTGAGTCGAATTCGCCGAACACTTCGTAGTCCACCACGGCAGTCCGCCTCCCCCCGCGTGCGACGACCTCGCGAAGCCTGCCCGTGAACCTGCCCATGAAGCCGGTCGGCGCCAGGCCCGACATCCCCACCAGCGCGGTAGGCACCGCCAGCGGAAGCTCGTAGCTCCACTTCTCCCCAGGCGTCACATCCTTCTTCGGCAGCATAGGGAAAAGGTAGTGTATGCTATCGTACTGGATCAGATGCGGTATCGCGAAACGACGTTCATCGGCACGGTATGCGCATCGTCCCTGATCGTCGAAAGCGTACGAACGCAGTCCGGCCACCACGTCGAAGTTGCCGCCAAGGTTGACGATGTCGTCCCTCAGCGATTTGTCCAAGCTCCGCTTGCCGTTGGCATATATCTCCTCCCGCCTCCGTTCGGTATGGCTTCGACGGAAACTGACCTGGTCGAGCCCCTGGGAATTCACCCCCAGGCAGAAGACGGACAGATAGAACTCAGCCGTTTCCCGGCTCAGCGCCGGCCCCTCCTCCCGCAGCTCGAACCTGCCCTCATAGACCTCTACCTTGCCCCCTTTCCTGTGGATCCGCAGTAGAACAGGGGGGCCCGGCGTAACAGCGCCCCACGAGACGCCCGAGTTCCATCCGCCATGGGATCCGGCGCTGCTCCCCAATCTGTCACCGCCGCACCCGGCGAGAATAGCAACGACCGCCGCAGCCGCGGAGATCGAATATGGCCTCATTGCAGATATATCCTCCGGTATGTCCACAAAGCCCCGGCGCCACGCCTTCATCCGGGCCGAAGCCGGCCTCCCAACCGCCCACAAGCTGGTACCCGAATGGCGGTCATTCCGCTCCTCTGTCCCCCGGCGCCGCAGGTCTGACGGATACCGCTTTCCTGAAGTATTCCAGCGTCCTGGCCAGCCCCTCCCTGCGCGATACCTTCGGCTCCCACCCCAACAGCGTACGCGCCCGCGTTATGTCGGGACGGCGCTGGCGCGGGTCGTCCTTGGGCATAGGGTGAAATTCGAGCCTGCTGGAGCTGCCCGTAAGCTCCAGTATCTCCCTGGCGAACTCGAGAATCGTAACCTCGTCCGGATTGCCTATGTTCACCGGCTCGGCCACGTCGGATTCGAGCAGCAGAAGTATCCCGCGCACCAGGTCGTCCACATAGCAGAAGCTCCTGGTCTGGCTTCCGTCCCCGTGGATCCTGAGCGGGGCTCCGGTCAGCGCCGCCCTCGCGAACTCAGGCAACACGCGGCCGTCGTCCAGCCTCATCCTGGGACCGTAGGTGTTGAATATTCGGACGATCCGCGTCTCCAACCCGTGCGAATTGCGGTACGCCATAGTCAGAGCCTCGGCGAAGCGCTTTGCCTCATCGTAGGCCGCCCTCTCCCCGATCGGGTTGACGTGGCCCCAATAGGATTCGGATTGCGGATGGACTTCCGGATCCCCGTACACCTCGCTGGTCGAAGCCAGCAGGAATCTCGCCTTCTTTGCAAAAGCCAGGCCGAGCGCGTTGAGCGTCCCGAGCGCGCCGACCTTCAAAATATGTATCGGGAACCTGGTGAAATCCTTCGGACTGGCCGGCGAGGCGAAATGCAGCACCCGGTCCACTGTCCCGGCGACGGCGATGTACCGCGTCACGTCGGCCCTGACGAAATGAAAACGCGGCTCGCCCTTCAAATGCTCCAAATTCGCCGGCGATCCGGTTATGAAGCTGTCTATCCCTACAACCTCGTCGCCGCGCGCCAGCAGCGCGTCAACTATGTGAGACCCGAGAAACCCGGCCGCCCCTGTGACCGCGCATCTCACAGCACGTCTCCCTCCTCCCCGACCGAACAGGATATTGCTTGCTCGACGTAATATTGCACGTCAGGAGCCCTGCGTCCAGTACCGGAAGAGACCGCTAGGACGCGCAACCCAAATGAATGAGGTTTCGGTTCGCTTTTTCAAGGATGGGTAGGCAGGCGCTTAGCGATCCGATGCAACCAGCATCCAGACTCCGCCCAAGGCATATAGGAATCGGGAAGGCAAGGTCGCCCGGATTCGGCCTGCTTAAGGAAGTCCGCTACGGCCCGCGGCCGCCGGGAGTCGTGCCGGACATCTCGCGTGTCATCAGGTCGTACCACTTCGATGCATGCAGCCATATGGTCTTGGATAGTTTCAGGTCCACGTTGACGCCGAGATCGAATACGAGGTCCACCTGGATGGCTTGCGGGAGAGTCATGAAGCTGAGGCCCTTGGCGTTGTCCGAGCGCATGCGGCCGAATCCGCCGGCCTTGTCCACATCCGGTCTAGGCCATACTATGCCGGTCTTGTCGTCCCGTCTTCCGCTCCAAGCATCTCCCATCCCCACCTTGGTAGCGTAAGGGCCTCCGGCCACAGCGTCGCCCTCTCCAGGCTCGCCGACATAAGGCCAGCAGTGGGCGAATTTCGGCATGTCGCTGTCGAGCGTCGAGTACATATACCAGAACTGAACGTCCTTCACCGCGTCGGCGAGTATCTCGCCTGTATCAACGGTCTTGCCGTTGTAATTCTCGTCCACCAAGTCTCCGCCGCGCAGCCAAGGCGGCCAGCCCCAACCATCTTGACTGCCGAAATCGGCCTCCGACGGCTCTTTGGTGTAATGCTCGAAGGTAAGATGCGGGTTTATGTCCACGCCGCCCGGCAACGAGTCCGGCGTCTCGCGGATCATCAGGCATCCCCTGTCGTCCACCAACATGTCCAGCCCGTTGCCGGGATCGTCGCCGTCGTCGTCCTCCCCGTTGGCCCATTTCAGGCGCGGCTCCGGGGCGTTGTAGTAGTATTCGACCCTGTCCAGATGCATGCCGTCGTTGGATCTGTAGAAGCCCATGTAACGGTTGCGAAAGCATATCCGCAACATGCTGCGGTGTATCGGCTTGAACCTCGTCTCCATAGGATAGGTGTCGTCGTAGTACCATCCGGCGCGTTTATCGTAGCTGTCATAGAACCATTTTCTTGTCTGCCAGGGAACATAGCCGGCTTTGAAGCAGATGCCGCCGATGTCGCGTTCCATCCTGTCCATGGCCGAGCGGAAGCTCTGTAGCGCCCGCAGTTCCCTCTCCATCCTGTTCATAGAGTCTATCGCGCCGGTGTACATGGCGTAGACGATCATTCCGATCAGCGACGTTATGAACATCGCCACCAGCAGTTCGATCAATGTCAGCCCGCGCCGCCGCCCGCGCGCCGGCCCGCCAACAGGCACCCGCGCCGGGCCGATCACGGTCTCCGCCTCTGCCGTCCGCGCATCCATTTTTACCTTCCTTCCTTCCTTCCTTCCTTCCTTGCCTTCGCTTCATCCCCTCTTCGCGCGGAGAGAGAACGCGACAACTGCTCCACCCTAAAAGGTAGCCGCCTACCGCTTTCTCAGGTCCGGATTGTATATCCCGAAATCGAACTCCACATATCTCGCCATCCTCCCGTTCTTTATCTGTGTGACGATCGCCTTCTGTCTCTCCCCGTCGGTTATCTCGTTGAGGTTGCCCCAGCCCGGATCTATCTTCGTCAGGTCCCAGAATATGAATGCGCGGAGGCGCTTCTGGTACCAGCGCATCCGTTCCGAGTCGTACTTTACGTTGTGGCTCGGCGCCGGATCGCCGCAGTTTATCGTCGCGTTGCCGGGATCCTCGCCGCCTCCCGTCGCCTGGCCGAACCATGGCGAATCCAGCTCCCTGGCGGCGATCTCGCCGTACCCGTTCCAGTCAACGAACTGGTTATCCTCGATCCTCGGGCTGCTCACCTCCCAGCAGAAGAAGTAAAACCCGTGATAGGCGTCTATGTCGCCCCATTCGCGCTTCGTGCCGGACATCATCTTGTTGTAATCGGCCACGCACCTTACGATCCATTCCGGCGTCTTCGGCTCCTCGGGATCGTCCGGCGGCCTCTTCAGGCTCAGCGTACCGCCCGCCACGAACGGCTCGTGCCCCAAACGCCCGGCGTAGTAGGCGCGGAACTGGTTCTTGGCGTACAGGTCGCGCTGGATTATCGAGACGATGATTTCTTCCTTCGCAAGCTGCACCGAGTTGGCGTTGCCGATGTAGAGCCCGGTTACCGCTACCGCGCCGAACACGAATATGCCCAGCGCGATCAGCACCTCCAAGAGCGTAAATCCATTTTTATTCATGTCCCGCCTCTCTGCCCGCGAAAACCCGTCCTCCACGCGCCCGACAGATGCCCCGCCTATCGCTCACTTCTTCGGCGTCTGCGTCTGCGAGACAACCGGGTGGTCCCTGTATACCACCTTCACATAGCCGGTCGAAGGGGAAATATATATCTGCGCCTCCTGATCGGACGCCTGGTCCCAGACCCTGACCGTGCTGGGCGGATATTCCTTCGTCGGCGGCGACTTGACCGGTACGCTCTCCACCGTACCGTCCGGATTGAACTTGAAGAACGGCCGGCTAAGAAGCGTCGTCTTCCTGTAAACCTTCTCCTTCATCACCTCTATCATCTTCGGGTTCGTCACCGGGTCCTCGGGCAGGCTGGGATTGTAGTCCGGATTAGGTATCTTGGTTTTATACGTCTCGACCTTGAGCTTCTCCTCCTTGACGATCATGTTGCCCGGAATCAGCGACCAATAGATCCGGTCGGGAAGGCTCTCCGCAGACAGCGGCTGCACATCCGTAAGCTTGCATCTCGGCGGGTCGCCTTCCATCGCCGTCGCCTGTCGTATCAATATATCGCTCACCTTGCCCATCTCGTCGGTCCGCCGTTCGGCCTTATATATAATTATGCCGTCAGCACTATTATCGTTGCTCGGATCGGTATCCTTGTCCACATCTACCACCTCGACGAACACCGGCTGCCGGTTCGATATGGCGAGCTGCCTGGCCATGCGGAACTTCCCCGCCACAGACTCGACTGCCGTCCTGAACCCCCGCTTGGTGGTATAGGCCGCAAATGCCGCCAGGCCCAGGGTAGCCAGCGCCACTATGATGCTGATGACCACCAGCATCTCAATCAGCGTGTAACCGCCCCTCCTAGATGGGGCGGGCGTTTTCCTGTTGTTCATCGCAGTCCCCTTCCCGCTTCCGTCCTGGTCTCCGGACGCAACTGCTTGCCCAACCTCACAGCCATCTCGCCTGGGGAGAGGGCTATTGCCCGTTGCAGCCCGCGCATTGCCTTTGCTGTGCCGCCCGTCACGGCCCTCTCGGCCCACCGCCTCCTCCTCCGCCGCCGCCCCCGCCGCCACCGCCCGAGTCGGAAATGGGAGGCGGCTCGGTCTTGATCGGCATGTCGTAAGTCACCACGCGGTATTCGAGAACATTCATACGGCCATCCCAGGTCCGCTCGACCGT
>CALKMO010000332.1 GCA_937991785.1 uncultured bacterium
GAGAGGACCACAAGCGCGACGTCTCCGGCCCGCCTATCTTGCCTCATTATATAGGGTACGGCTGCCAGTACCGCGAGGAATACGACAAAAATGAGCGGGAGAGCCTTTTTCATCCGCAGAGCATCCAGCCGGACTGTCCCCATGCCGCCGGACGAGATGATGGCTGCGGGCGATGCGATCGGACGGCGATCATCGATCCGGCGATCCTGCATCCGCCGACAGGCAGCGTTCGGCCGCGGCGACTGCGCCGCTGGCCGCATCGCGCACGCGGATATCGTAAAGCCCCGGCGGAGCATCGGCCGGGAGACCCATCGTGAACTGCGCCATCCCTTCCGTCGCCTTCACGTTCACCGCGCAGCCAGTCAGTTCCACCCCGTCCCGTCCGGTTATGGACGCCCGCAGGACGTGGAGCCCCGGTTTCGCGCCACCGACAGTAGTCACTACCGCCGTCACCTCGCGTTCTCGCACCCCTCTTCCAAATACGGGGCGCGTCCGCACTACCAGTCGCGAAACGCGATATGGCAAGGCCCCCACGAACGCGACATCGCCGGGGGCCGTTTTTATATCGGTCGACGCGCCGAAGCCAAGTTCTTTCCCGGCCCGCACATCGTACCACCATAGTTCCGAACCGGCCACAAGCTTCAGAACCCTTTCGCCTCCGATCCGCCCCATATTCGATCCGACGCTTCCGTCCGCGAGGGGCAGGCCGCCCTCTCGGGACGCGGTCGCTTGCGCGGAGGACGGGCGTACATCAGCCACGGCCGCATAGAACGCCTCGCCGCTCCGGAAGAGGGCCGTTTCGATGTTGCGGGCGATGCGGTTTCCCCCTTCCAGAACTCGTGGGAACTGGACCGCCCCGCCCTCCCTCAGCGTGGCGGACACGGCCCACCTTATCCCCTCGCCGCCGCGCGGTTCGCCGTACATGCCCCGGTAGTTCCGAGCGGCGGTTTCGTCCTTCATGGCGAAATCAGTCTCGCGCGAGGAGCGGAGCGCGGAATAATCCGAAACGAACAGATTCAGATAGCGCGCCCTTCCATGGCGGGTCGCCTTCGATAGCATCGCCGCGGCACCGCACGCCGCAGTCCCCCCGGCCCTTGCGCCCAGCGCGCGCAAACCGGGCTCGGCTATTCTTAAGTCCGAACTCGACACGCCCTTGGACACGCCGGAGACCGGATCGAGCGGAGCGATCAGGTGGGCTCCCTTGTCCCCGCGCCAGGCGCCGAATTCTTCCAGGCATTCCGCCGACAGACGCTCGATTCCGAACACGTCGTCCAGCGCGCCGACATCTCGCCGCTTCCCGCGCCCGTCGAACGTCCCCGTCCCGAAATCGGCGACCAGGAGTCTGCCGGATAACAACCATTCGCGGATCGCCGCGGCCTCTTCGTCGCTCAGCGCCACGGTCCTTGGCAGTATCAGTATCCTGGTCCGTCTTTTCAGCCTTCCATCCAAAAGGTCGGTCGGACCGGCAAATCGGAACGGTATCCCGATGTCCCTCAGCAAAGCGGCCCAGGAAGAGATCGCCGCCTGGTAGCTTCGGCTTGCCCCGGACTCGTCGCCGTCCATGGTCCGTCCACGCCCGCCGGCGGCGGAGCGTGCCGCATCTAGCATCCACATAACGCGGGCAGAGGCGGGCGACCAGTACAAAATAACGCCTCCGTCCTCGCGCAGGCACAGGTCGCGCAGGAACGTAATTCCGCCGTTCAATTCGGCCGAGGCGCGCGCCAGCCACTCCGGTACCCTTGCGTGATCCGGAGGCAGAGATATCAGAGCGCCGGAATCGCCACGCAGCCACCCGAGCCACAAATTCCTTTCGGCATCCGGATCCAGGGCATTCAGCGCCGACAGCGTCCAGCCGGTTGCGGAGAAAGAGCGGAAAATCTCGCCGCGGATGTCGGAGAGGCAGCCGAGAAGGGCATCCAAGGATCGGTCGAGCCTGTCAGGATCGTGTCCGCCGTATGGGGCCGGCGCGGGCAGCCAGGCCGCGCCGACGCGCGCGGCCGGATCGGATTCCCGCAGCGCGTCCCGGTACTCGACCAGCACGCGCGCCATGGCCCAATCCATGAACGCCTTATGGTCCGCCCATGCGCTGAAGTTGAAGTTTCCGCCGCCCTGTCCGGCTTCGGTCCCGGGTCTATCCGGAGCGCCACCTCCGGTTCCCCCGCATGCCGCGGTCCCGCTTCCGCCGGGCCGTCCGCTTTCCGCCGGTCGGCTAATGCTTTCTTCCGCCGGCGCGCGGGAGGGCGGGAAGTTCCTTGCCAGGCATTCGTCCGCCGTCTCCGGCCGCACCATATGCCACGATACGAACCGCGTTCCCCATTGCCGGTTCAATGCCTCGATATCCCGGTACTCGCGGCGCAGCCACTCGCGGAAGATCTCCAGCGTGTCTTCGCTCATGTCCAGATCCAGCGACCGCGTACCCTCAGCAACGCTTGGGCGGGCCGCAACTATCCACATCGCCACGTTCCATCCGGCCGATCCGAACGCGGCTTGCGCCTCCGACAGAGCCTTCCTGGCCGCAGCGTGCCGCGTCTCGTCGAACATTGGAGGCCTTCGCGCAAGAACACGCCAATCGCGGCTCTTCGCGTACTCCTCGCCCATTCGGTCGGATTCTTCGCAGCGCATGATCCGGTCGAGTTCCGGCACCAGCACAAAAACAGGAAGGTTCCACGATAGCGGCGGCAACGGTCCGCCGTGACGCACCAACAGTGCATTGATGCCGCTTTTCCATGGCGCGGGCGATGTTCCACCGGCAGGCTCGCCAGGCTTCGCTCGACTGCCATCCCACTCAGCCACGAACCAGAAATCAGGGTGCCGAGATGAGGGAGGCGCATTTTCATAGGCGGAGCACGGACTTCCGAGCCAGAAAACCAAGGCTGCAAGAAACGCCAGGATGGCTCGCGGCGGATGTGAAACCGAGCGAGAAACGCGCGGTTCTGAGACGGCGGGCCGTGCCGAGCCGCGCTCTGCCGGAGCCCGCTCCGGAACGCGCGCTGCATATCCTGGAAGGCCGCTCCTCGCCAGCATGGCAAGATCGGGGGGCGCCGCAGGGTTGCCCCCATTGCCGCCATGCATGGACAAGGGGCGGCCACCCAAACGTCCGCGCTCGAACGGAACCGGGAAATTCACAGGTCTATTATGATGCCTCTGCATCCGGTCAGCGGCGCGATCATCGCGCACGCCATGATCAGCCTGAACCAAGTCCAACCTTTCAGACGCTCCAATGACGACATGGGATGCTCCTCCCTATCGCGGACGTCCCGGGGCCTCGATATCCGGCGGCGGACCCCCCGGTGCGTCTCCACCCAGCCTCCGGCAGCCTCATCGCCTGGCCGAGAATTCGTATTCGCCGGACCCTGCCGAGCATATTACCCTGCCGCCCGATACCCTGGCTCCGCGTATTCCAGGGGCTTTACACAGCGGCCTGCCCCCTTCGGTCACGTTCCTGACGGAGGCCGCAGGCACGGCGACCGTCGCAACAGTGTTTGGCGGTATCCGGACGAACAGGTCGAACCTGGCAGCGGAGACCTCCCACTCGCACGAAACCTTCCCGTACATGGTATCGAGGCTCGCCTTCACCGACCTTAACTCCCCGTCCGGTTCGTCAGGGTACGGTCGGATAAGTATACGGCTGTACCCGGCCCCGCCGGGGGCGATATCTATCCCAGCCAGATACCGGACGATCCATTCGCCGACTGAGCCGAAGGCGAAGTGGTTGCGCGAGTTCATATCCGGGCCTTTGCGATCCGAATCCCAAAGCTCCCATATTGTAGTGGCGCCCCTTTCGATCATGTAGCCCCATGATGGATATTCCCGCCTAAGCAACAGTTTGCGGGCGAGGTCCGCCCTGCCGCCTTCCGTCAGCGCCTGCAGCAGCCACTTCGTGCCGATAAAACCGGTGGACAGACGGCAACCCCTGCGCTCGATATCTTCGACCAAGTCGCGCAGGACTTTCTCGCGGTGTTCTTTCGGCACCACGCCGAGGGCCAGGGCCATGGCATTTATGGTCTGGCTCGCTTTCTCGTACCGGCCGTCCTTCAGGAAATGGGCGTTGAAAGCTTCGGCTATGCGCCCGGCAAGCGCGGCGTACCGCTTCGCCTCGGCACGGCGGCCGACAACTGATGCCGCCTTCGACAAAAGCGTCGCGGACTGGAAGAACTGCAGCGTGGCCAGCATCGTCTTGTCCGTCTGTCCTCCGGCCGAAACCCAATCTCCGTAATCGTTGCCGCGGCGGCTGACCCACAACCCGCTCGGGTTATTCCTTGCCAGATAGCCTACGTACTTGCGCATCGCATCGAAGCTGCGCTCCAATATCCGCCTGTCGCCGTAGACCTCGTAAACAGTCCAAGGCACTACGATCCCCGCGTCGGCCCAGCAGGGGGCGCCGGTATCGGGGAAAAGTCCGCCCGAGATATACGGAGCCACGTCCATGAATGCGCCGGAGGGCGCTTGGGCGTCTCGCATATCCCTGGCGAACTTGGCCAACATCGCCGCCATGTCCATGTTCGTGCACGCAGTCCGGCAGAATACCATAGCGTCGCCCATCCACCCAAGCCGCTCGTCGCGCTGCGGGCAGTCCGTAAGCACGCTGAACATGTTCCCGCGCTGTCCCCACTCGATGTTGCGCCAAAGGCGGTTTACGGTCGGGCAGGAACTTTCGAACGATGCGGCAGGCCTGGCATCAGTATGAACAACGAGGCCGGTTACCATATCGGTCACCGGCGTTCCGGGGTAACCGGTCAGCTCGACGTACCGGAATCCATGATATGTGAACCTCGGCGTCCAAGTCTCCGGTCGGCCAGATCCGCTCGCTATGTACGTATCCGTCGCGTGCGCCTTGCGGAGGTTTTCGACGTACAGGGTTCCGTCCGGCTTAAGCTCCTCGCCGTGACGCAGTCTGATCGTCGTTCCGGGCGGCACGTGTCCTGGAATGCGCAACCTGCACACGCCAACCATGTTCTGCCCCATGTCGAAGATATAAGTCCCCTTGACCGGCTGGGAGATCGCCACCGGCTTGAGCTCCTGTGTCGCCCGGATCGGCGGGTCGGCCTGCGCGTTTATCGCGATCCCCGGATCGGCGAATACCTCGACCGGCTTCCATTCCCCTTCCATGAAACCAGGCCTGTCCCAGCCCGGCATTTCCAGACGAGCGTCGTAAGTCTCGCCTGCGTATATCTCCGATGACCTTATCGGTCCGTTGTTCGTAGCCTTCCACGAACCGTCGGATACGATCCGCTCCGTCTTGCCGCACTCGGTATCGACCTCGAGCTGAAAGAGCAAGCGGGGCGGCGGATCGCCGAAACAGTTCCGCTTCAAGGTCCAAGTCAGCGCACCGCAATACCAACCTTCGCCGAGAATGGCGCCGGCCGCGTTCTCGCCCTCCACCAGAGCGTCCTCCACATCGAAGGCTTGGTACATGACGCGCCATCGGTAATCGGTCCAACCCGGCGCGAACCGGTGGTCACCTATCCGTTTGCCGTTAAGGCAAACCTCATATACGCCAAGGGACGTAACGTAGAGCCGCGCGCGCTTTACCTTTCCCTCGATCCGGAACGATCTTCTCAGGAACGTGCACGGAGGCGGAACGGCCGGGTCGCGCAGGCCTATCCATTGCGCCGTCCAGTCGGCGCGGCTGAGCAGCCCCATCTCCCACCAGGCCGGCTCGCTCCACGCAGACGCTTTCCCCGCACCATCCCATGTTCGAACCTTCCACCAACACCGCAGGCGGGACGCCAGGCGCTTCCCCGAATATTCGACGTGTACCGACTTGTCGGATTTTACCCTTCCGCTGTCCCACAGGTCTCCCCTGTCCCGCCCAAGTATTTCCGGGGACGAAGCAACGAGTATTCGATATGCGGTCTGCCTCGTCCCCCGGCCGGCATCCTCCAACCGCCACGACAGGCGCGGCTTGAGTTCGTCTATCCCAAGGGGCCTATCCATGTATTCGCACCGCAAGTCCCTGGGCGTCGGTACCCTTTTGATCCCTTCGGCCATGACGCACCCCTCCTTTCGATTCAGCCCGCGCCCCGGATCGGCGTGCGCTTCCCGCACCGACCGGCCGTTTGATCGCCCGGTCGCGGCGCGGTATCTCACACCCCCTGACAACCCTCACATCGCCGCAGCCGGAGAGCTCCGGCCGTCCCGCTAAAAAGCTCTAGGAACCGGCCTCTTCGCCGCGTTGCGAAGAATTTACCGTACTTCGACATGAGAGTAAACGTATTTGCCGTAAGCTAACGAGGCCGCGAACGCCATCGCGGTTGGCGGCCGGCCGCGTCTTAAAAAGCTTCCGCATCATAAGAGCAAACGGCCGTCCGCCATGCGTTGCCCATCTGCTATGCAAGAAAAGCCTGCTCAGCGGATTCCGCGCCAAAAGCTGAGCGAGGGAATGCGGGGCGCCCCGTTCCGGAATCGGGAATAAAAAGCTTAAAAGGAAACGCCTCGAACCGCGGAGCGCCCTATTTCATAAGCGCCGACAATCGCCGACCCTGGAGCGGCCCGGCGATACGATTGGGAAGCCGGCTCGATTCCAACCAGGCGAGCCTTCTTGAGCCTGCGAGCCTCAAACCCGGCGGATCAGACAGCCTTGGCGAGGTCTGACAATATGGTTTCGAGTGCGTCCGCGGCCTGCGCCGCCTCGTCCGCGGTCATAACCAGAGGCGGCTGGAGGCGCACTACGTTACCGAAGACTCCACCCACTCCGACCAGCACGCCCTTCTCGCGCAGTGCCATGCGGGCCTTTTTCGCAACGTCCGGGGCAGGGGTTTTCTTCGCATCCGCGATGAGCTCGATGCCTATCATCAGCCCCTTTCCCCGCACGTCCCCGACGATCCGGCATTTCTCTCGGAAAGCGTCGAGTCTGCGCATGATCTCCGCTCCGCGCTCGGCTGCTTTTCCCGGCAGTCCGTCCCTTCGCATCACGTTTATATTCGCAATAGCCGCCGCACAGCTTATCGGGTTGCCGCCGAAGGTCGAAAGGTGATCGCCCGGCTTGAAGGAATTGCCGACGTCCGGACGGGCGATGAAGGCGCCGAGCGGGAAACCGTCCGCTATGCCTTTGGCCATGCACATTATGTCCGGCTCGACTCCGTAGTGCTCGATGGCGAACAGATTGCCCGTCCTGCCGAAGCCGCTCTGCACTTCGTCCGCGATGAATAGGGCGCCTTCCTTCCTGACGATCTCCACCGCCGCCCGGAAGTACTCCTGCGGCGGGACGATTATCCCCCCCTCTCCCATCACCGGTTCAGCTATGAAGGCAGCAACGTCGCCGGAAGTCTGAAAGCGGATAGTATCGGCGATGTGCTCCGCGCATGCCATGCCGCATCGCGGATATCCCATCCGGAACGGACACCTGTAGCAGTAAGGGGCCGGAGCGAAGGCGACGCCCGACAGGTACGGCCCAAAGCCTTTCTTCCTGCCGCTGTTGCCGGTGACCGACAGGGTGCCTACGGTGCGGCCGTGGAAGCTATGGGTCAAAGCTACCACCTCGCGTCTGCCGACGAACTGCTTGGCCAGCCTCAGCGCCCCCTCAATCGCTTCCGCCCCGCTGTTGCAGAAGAAGCTCTTTCGCAGCTTACCCGGCGCGATATCCGCCAGAAGCTTTGCCAGCTCTCCCGCCCTCGGGTTGTAATATACATATGTGCAGCAGTGTACCAACTTCTCCATTTGTTCGCGGGCGGCCGCTAGAACCTCGGGGTGTCCATGGCCGGCGTTGGTCACCGCTATGCCGCTGAAGCAGTCGAGGTACTTCTTGCCATCGCTACCGAATATGAAGCACCCGGATGCGCGCTCGACCTCTATCGGCTCGAAACCGGCCACCATTCCGGTTATCATGTATTCGTCGTAAAGTTCTTTCGTCTTCACGGATTTATGCCCTCCCATCAGGATGGGGCCTCCGCGCCTCGCCCAGCGAAGGCACCGGCCACCTCATCCGTCCGATTCCGCCCCTAAGTCTTTTCCTCCGGATCGCACTGCGGCAAGCCGGCCGGCGCTACTGCCGTATCGCCCGCGCTTCCCTATCCACATCCATCACCATCTCGATGCGTTGCGGCGCTTCATGCGCACTGCGCCAGGCTGCACTGCAGCCTTCGAAGTTACGTCCTGCTGATCGTACCTTCCCAGGTGCTTACCTTAGCCTGCTTCATCTCGTCCGAACTGAACCAGTGGGAAGTGACGGCTTTTGTCTCGGTGAAAAATTCCACCCCGTCGGTTCCCATGCAGTGCAAGTCTCCGAAGAAACTGGCTTTGTGTCCGCAGAATGGGAAGGCCGATATCGGAACCGGGATGCCGACGTTTATCCCGACCATCCCGGCGTGGATGCGCCTGGAAAATTCGCGCGCGAAGTACCCGTTAAGGGTGAATATCGATGCGCCGTTGGCAAACTCGCTCGAGTTTATCAGCTCAACCCCCTCGTCGAAGTCCTTCACCCTCTTTATGCAAAGCACCGGGCCAAAGATCTCGTCTATACCAACTCTCATGCCCGGCTCGACGTGGTCGAAGATGGTAGGTCCCAGGAAGAAGCCTTTTTCGTATCCCTGCACCTTCACGCCGCGGCCGTCGAGGACGAGCTTTGCCCCCTCCCTTACGCCCTTTTCTATCCAGTCGCATACGAACTTGCGGTGTTCGGCGGAGACCACGGGTCCGAGCTCGGTATTGGGATCCCATGCCGGACCGATGTGAAGCTTTCGGGCAGCCTCGACGACAGATTCCACCAACTCATTCCCTATCGCTTCCTCGACGCAGACTACCGGTAGCGCCATGCATCGCTGACCGGCGCAGCCGAATGCCGAGTTTATGATCCTGGCGGCGGTTGGCCGGATCGGCGCGTCGCGGAGCACCAGCGCGTGATTCTTCGCCTCCGTCTGGCACTGTACGCGCTTGCCGTGTGCCGCCGCGGTCTGATAAACGTGCAGGCCTATCTTCGTTGAGCCGACGAAGCAGACGCCCTTTATTGCGGGGTGCCTGAGCAGTATTTCGGCCTCGTTCCTTGAGCATGTGATGAGGTTGAGCACGCCTTTGGGCAACCCGGCATGGTCGAGCAATTCGGCCAAGCGCATCCCTGTCTGCGGGACCATGCTTGCGGCCTTGAGCACGAAGCAGTTGCCAGTGGTTACGGCCAGCGGAATCATCCACCCGAACGGTATCATTGCCGGGAAGTTATAGGGCGCAATGCCGGCGAAAACGCCCAGCGGCTCCCTGTAGGTGACCGTATCGTAGCCGGTCGAAACGTTCATCAGGCTGCGGCCTTGCATCGTGGCCGGCAGCGCGCAGGCGAGCTCGACGACCTCGATCGCCTTCAGCACGTCGCCGCGGGCCTCGTTCAGGTTCTTGCCCATCTCGGTGGATAGCAGCCGCGCCAGCGAATCCAACTCTTTTTCTATAAGTTCCTTGAAGCGGAACATCACCTGGGTGCGCTTGGGGAGCGGCGTATCGCGCCATGCGGGAAAGGCCGCCGCGGCCGCCTCGACGGCCTCTTCCACTTCGGCCGCAGTGCACTTCGGCGCCTCCGCCATTACCTCCCCGGTGCTCGTGTTGTAGACCGGCATGTACTGGCCGCTGGCCGTCTCTCTCCACTCTCCACCCACGAAGAACTTCAGTTTCCTGGCCATGTTTACGCATCCCCTTGATCATCGGCGGTTCTCTTCTCGCCTATCCCTTCCCTTTTCTGCCCACCTTTCCCTTGCCGTCCTTCTCCATCTACTTCTCCCCAGCCGCCCTTTTGCACCTCACTTATGCCTTTGCCGCATACGTGCCGACTCGGCAATCTCTTCTTCGGGCCGGCGCTCTTTCGCATTCCTATGTCCGCCCTCCGCGCGATCGCTCAAATGCTCGCCGGAGCGTTCACCGATACGATCTCGGCAGTAGCGGCCCCAGGGTTGCGGAACCTGTGGGGCATCGCGCTTTTGAAGCAATAGCCGTCGCCCTTCTGGACAAGGTGCTTTCTACCCGCAACCCATATCTCCATCTTGCCCCTTACGCAGATCCCTGCCTCTACGCCCTCGTGGCTGTAGGCTCTCTCTCCGGTATCGGCGCCCGGCGGGTATATTTCGCGCATCATCTGGAACTCGCGAATCCCCATTCCGGCTGTCGCCGACAGCCACCTTATTCCCCCGCCGATCCTGGCTATGTCCACCATTTCGGCCGCCCTGACGACTACGCGATCTTCAGCCTTTCGCTTCCCATCTCCCACCTCGTCGTCCGCGAAGAACCGACCCAGAGTGCTGCCGAGCTCGCCCAGGATCACCCTTAGAGTTCCCAGGGACGGCTCGGCGCGCCCCAGCTCTATATGAGATATGAACCCGGGGGTCAGACCGGCGCGCTTGGCCAGTTCCCTCGCGCTGATGCCGGCGGCCAGCCGCAGCCTCCTCAGCCGCGCGCCGGTCCCTTCCGCCCCTGCGCCCTCCGCGGCCATCCGCGGTCCTTTTTCCCTTCGGCGAACTTTCATATATAGGTATATTAATAATATACATGGGCGGGCGCAAGCAGAAAAACGCATCCGCCGGCGTACGGGAAAGAAGATTCGAAGGCCGTATCCTCGCTTCCAAAAAAACTCCGGCGGAACGCCGGTTATCGGCGATGCCGGATCCTCGAGTCCCGGGCCGTCGCGAGCATGGCCTCGGCGCGATAGGAGCTCCTTACGAAGGGGCCTGAGGCGACGCCGACAAAACCGAGCGAGCGGGCCAGATCCGCGTATTCCTCGAACCGCTCCGGCGCCATGTATTCTGCTACCGGCATGTGCCTCGGCGACGGCGAAAGGTATTGACCGATGGTGACCGCATCGCAGCCTGCGGATTTAAGGTCCTTCAGGGTCGCCGCCACCTCATCCGGCGTCTCGCCCATGCCGACCATAAGGCCGCTCTTTATCAGTCCGCAGGATCGCATTTCCCGCGCCGCGCGTGCCGATTCGCCGACGGCCGCCTCGTGTTCGCCATCTCCCGCGCCAAGCTCTCCGCCGATCATGCCGCCTTTGTCGTCCGGGCCGCGGCGGCATGCCGCTCCGAAACCGATCTCGCCGCCCGGCCCTCCATGCGCGGCGAGCTCCCTGCGCGCCATCTCCAGCACCCGCAAGCTGCGCAAATAATCGGCCTGCGGCCGCACCGCAGGGAAAAGGCGCGCGACCGTCTCGATATTATGGTTGAAAACGTCCGGCTGCTCGGCGAGCACAGCAGCCAGCGCATCCTCCGAACCGCCGAAATCCGGAACGAGCGTCTCGACGCCCGCAGCCGTCCCGCAAATCTCACGCACAGCCCTTATAGTCGCAGCGAACTGTCCGGCGCCGCCGTCGGACAGATCGTCGCGCGTGACGGATGTAACGACGACATGTCTGAGTCCCATATTCTTGGCCGCCTCGGCCACCCTGCGCGGTTCGTCTGGGTCCAGGGGTTCCGGGACACCCTTCCTTACCGCGCAATAGGCGCAGTTCCTAGTGCATACATCGCCGCATATAAGGAACGTGGCAGTGCGGTTGTGCCAACATTCGCCCAGATTCGGACATTCGGCCGATCGGCATACGGTATTCAGGCGCAGCTTCCTGAGGATATCGCGCGTCGAGATATCGTAGCCGGCCGGTATCGGCTTCCGCAGCCAAGGAGGGAATCTCGCGCCGGTCTTCGGAAATCCATCGCCGACCATAGGGTTTTCCTTTCGTTGCGGTATTGCCGGAAAACTTCCCATCTTGGCGAGCTTATAGTCAAGAACCGCCATCACCTTGCGCGGCTTATATGGGCGTTGCGCTGTCAGCCAACCAGCGAGATGGCCTTTCCTCCCACCGCCTGCAAGGCAAGTATGCCGCGATCCTAATGGTCCGTTGCTGCGCGCTTTCGTCGGATTCAATCGCGCCTCTTCTTTTTCTTCCTGTCCTTTTCAGTGTCGGTTCCGGTACCGGCCTTCCCGCTGGCCGGCGCTTCGGCCTTTCTCTCTTCCGCCTGCTTTTCGCCTTCCGGGACCTTCGGTTCGCCTTCCCCACCTGGCTTTTTATCTCCCGATTTTTTCGCATCCGGCTTTTTCCCATCCTGGCGGAAGATATCCTTCAACTCTTTCCCGATGTCCTTTATGTTTCTCTCGGTTTCCTTCGCGGCGCCGGTTGTTTCCGCGGCTTTCCTTTCTAAGTCCTTCATAATGGCCTCGCCGGAGGCCTTCAGGGAATCCCTTATGCTGAGGGCCAACTCGCGGCCAGAGTCGATGGCAGGAGTCAATACGCACCGCGCTACGGCGGGCACGGCGGCCAATATATCGTCCGAGCGCAAATCGCTCAGTTCGATGGGCGGCAGCGTTTTCTTCGGCACGAGCGAAGCGCCTTCCTTTAGGATGCTCTGACTTATCCGCAGGCTCAGCCCGGAAGTCTTCAGCTTTCTTATAAGGACCGGCGTCGAGGATTTCTTGCCTGTCCCGCCGACGACCGCTCCATGCCGGGCGTCGGCCGGACCGGATATTTGAGCCGCAAAGTGGTCCAATTCGGCCAATATCCGGCCGATATTGGTCCCCGCGACATTAAGCTCGAACGCCACCTCTGTGTCCTCGACGGCTATCGCGGGTATCTCGATAATGCCGGATGTCGGCGGATCAAGCTTAGCGGCAATCTCTACCCTCCCGACGCGAACGGGCTCCTTTTCACGGAAGCGCGGCGGCTTGCCGATCGCCAGACCGGCGAACGACAAGCGTCCATCGGCCAGATAAAGGTCGGCGCGTTCGAAGCGGATATCGAGGAGGTGGAAATCATCGGATCCCTCGATTCCCGACCGCATACAGATGTTCGTAGGGCCTATCGTCGGCGGCCTTTCGCGGCTTTTGAGTGCGTCATCCGCAGCTGCGGCTGCGACCGCGGCCTTCGAGATGGATCCACCATCCCGGCCCGAACCGTTCCTGACAGATGCGGAGCCCCCGGCATTTCCCGCGCCCTTCGGCGCCGTCGCCGAAGGCGCGCCGCCGATCAACGACCACCTTCCGTCGTAGCTAAGGTCCATCGGGCCCAGATTCCCTTCGATGTCGAATTTTTTCGGAAAGCGCAGGTTCGCGTTCAAGCGGGCCAAGTCGTTCGGCGGCGATGTCATGCGAAACGCCAGGCGGTCGGCGGCAGTGTCCAACGCGAGGTCGGCAACCTGGAGCGAGAGAGGCGCATCCAGGGCGAACCTCTTCATTGAGACCGAAAAGTCTCCGCCTCCTTTGCCGCCGTCTTGGGCGGCTGAATACGCAAGATCCTCCAAAACGAGTTCGGCCGGCCCGCCCTTCAAAGAGAGTTCGGCTACGCGGATTGAGCCGTCCGGGCCGAGCGATGCGCGCAAGTCCAAGCGGCAGGGGACTCCGGCGGGTTTTTCGTACGCGTATGGCTGCGCGTCCAGAAAGCGGATCTCCGCACCGTCGAAGATGAGAGCCCCGGAGACCGACAAGACGGCGCCGCCGGGTACGGCCGTTCCGATCAGGATCGGCGCCTCGATGGCCGTCTTCCATTCGCCCTTGAGGAGAAAGCCGGGCGGCGATTCTCCTCCGGCGCCGGCGTACCGCCATGAAAGGTCGCTCTCAGCGGCAAAATGCAGTTCGAAAGTTCCGGCCCTCCCATCGCCCTTCAGGCTCAGGTCCTTCAGGACCAACGCGGCCACGTCGTAGACGGCGGCCGGCTTCTTCGGCATGGACGGCGGCGGCGAATATTTGAGCCCTCGGATAGCGACATCGGCCAGGCACGAAATATCCATTGCGCCGATGCTTCCGCCGGCAGCCGATGCACCGGCGCCTCCGCCGCCGGAGGTGCCGCCGCCCCCGGCCGCAAGCGCGGATGCCGCGCTGACTACCGCCCGCGCCTTCGCTTCGATCTCGCCAGCCTCAGGCATTTCCTCGACCTTTGGCAGCCCTGTACATAGAGCGTCGAAGCGTTTCCTGAGTTCCCGCGCGGCGGCCAGGCGGAGCCGAAGCGAGGCCTTCGCCAGTTCGAGCCGGAACTTATCCGCTGCGGATTCTACCTCGCCTGCCGCGGACAGCTCGAAGTCGCCCGGGGAGGCTATTCCGGCTCGGCACTCGAAAATAGCCTTCGCCGAGCCGTCCTTGCCGATCCTGGCCGATGCGGAAAGGGAAGCGGTCAGCGGCTGAGCATCGCCGGACCGGTCCTCCACCCCGGCGGAAGCCTTCAGAGATATCGTCCCTTCGGTGGTCGTGGAAACGGAAACCTCGCCGGCGATCTTTTCCTTCAGCTCGCGGATGCTGAAGGTTTCTAGCACCGGGCCGAACTCGCGCCACAACCGTTCCCCGTCGATCTCGAAGGCGATCTTGCCCGATGCGGTCGGAGACTTTCCGCCTGAGCCCGCCAATCCTTCGACGCGGAACGGCTCTACGGTGCTTACCCTCAGCGGTTCGGATTCGACGTTTGCGATCCCCATCGCCGAAGACGGATTCCCATCGCCGTCCAAGAGGATGTCCGCCTTAACGTAGGCCTTTACCTCGACAGGCTGATGCTTCCCTTCGATCTCGACTCGCGCGTTCTCCGCGCGCACGTTCCCTTCGACGCTAAGACCCCGGCCGGCCGTCAATACAGCCTTGCTTCCCAAGGCGGCGCCGCCCGCCTCCGTTACGGCTCCGGTGCCGTCTCCGCCATAGAAAGTCCGTGCCGCAATCCCGGTTCGAATCGTTCCGCCGAACTTGCCTCCGATGCCTAGGACCCGGGAGATGTCGGCCGCAAAAAGTCTGTCGGCGTCGAGTCTGAGCGACGCGTTGACCGGCGGCAGATCTCCGATCCGGCCGCCGATCTTTCCTCCGCCGACCTCGATCTCTGCATCCAGCAACGTCCCGCCGCCTGTTCCCGATGCGCCAGGCCGGCATGTTCCCGCCGGGCCTGCGCCATCGGTTTCGAGCGTTCCCGGCGCCTTTCCAGCGTCCGCGGCGATCTCGCGCGCCGCGGCCCGCACTACAGCCTTCCCTACCGTGACGACCGAACCGGCCAGCCCGAACTCGGCCGAAGCCTCGACACATCCCCCTATCCGTCCCGCGACCCACCTGTCCTTATCCCAGATCGAAACCAGCTCTTCAGTCGAAAGTTTCGCCTTTGCCGAGAGATTTCCGAGATCCTTGCCCGCCAGCGTTATGCCGCCCGACCACGGCCGTCCCGGCGTCCATTTGAACGCCCCGCCTTTAAGCGAGCCCTCGATGCCGGCATGTCTGGCCAGGTACGGCAGATCCAAATTTTCCGCCGATATGGAGACTGAGATATCCCTGGCGAAGCCGATCGGCGAAACCTCCGGGCGCAGGTCCGGAACCAGCGAAAATTCGACCGAGGCCTTCCCGCCTTCCGGCGTACGCGGGGTGGAGAACCGGAACGAAACGGCACCTTTTACGGGCTTCCCAGGGCCGTCACAGAATATCTTGGCGCCGATATCGGTCGCACGCGTCTGGCCAAGGTTCCTCGAGAGATCTTTGAACGTAAGCTCGGCTTCCTCTACGGAAATATCCATCTTAGGGATTACGGTCTCCCCGCGCGGCTTCTCTTCTCTGGATCCCGCCATGAACCTGGCTATTACAGCATCTAGATTGGTGACCTCGCGGCCGTCCTTCACCGTCCGTACCGCGATGACCTCGGGCTTGACGATCTTGAGCCTGACCGATACCGGGTAGAATCCGTTCCGGATCATCGCGAAGACAGGCGTTTCCGCTTCGATGAGCTCCACGCGAAGGAAGCTTTCCGATGGAGCCTCGCTCCTGTTGCGGAGCGATATGCCCGATGCGCGAAGCGAGCCGGAGAGGATCCCTATGCTGAGATCCGACATCTCCGCCTCGATTCCAAGTTCTTCAGCGAAGATGCCTCGCAGCATCTCCTTGATCCGTGCGTCGCTAAAGTAAAGCCGAACGGCAGCGATGGCCAGTGGTGGGAGCAGAGCGAACGCAGCGAGCATCGCGGCGGCGGCGATGAGCGCCTTCCTTAAGCGTCGAGCGCCCGGGGCGGCCGCGTTCCCGCCGCCCTCGCCGTCTCCGCCCATTGGTTTGGGAGCCGGCGCTCCGCCGGATATCCCGGGACTCCCCTCGAGACCTCCCGGTCCGGCCGGAACGCGCTCTACTCCCGATCCGCCGCAGATTTCATCCGACATGTCCGGTCCTCCGTAGTAAATGATTCGGTTCGCGCCTCGGCCGGCGCGGCGTACCCTCGCTTCGGCACCGCGACAGGAGGCCGCCGTTGAACGCCGCATGGCAGATGCAACGCGAGCCTGCGGTTGAGAGCACGAACCTTCAGGCGCAAGCCATATTTTTTATTCGGCGCGGTGCGCAATTCAACCCATACTTGCCGCGCGGAACACAAAAATGGGCCGCGAACGATTACAATTCGGGTTTCCCCCCGAGGGCACCCGTGCTACAATACGCCGTGGCGGCCGCCGGCAGGGCGGGTGTCGCAGACGGGCATCATCCCCGCGCGTAGACTGGCGGAATAGGCGTCCCTTGGGGAGGGAACCGGTTATGCGGAGCTATACATCGGCGCTCGCCGCCGCCCTGGCGCAGCTCGCGGTACTGTCGGCGAACGTGCCGGCTTCAGCGGAAGAGTATCCGCCGAATGACGAAAGATATCGCTACCATAGTTTCATTCAGGACGGGAAACTCCATGTGTTCGACCGCAAGACAGGCAGGCTCATCCGCTACGAAGGAGAAAAAGACGGCATCGCGACTTTCAAGGCATGGCACATGTCTGACGAAGGGAAGCACAGACAGGGGCTGCGCCCCGATACGCACATTGTCGAGGCGGGCGGGGCCTTGCCGGAACCG